>CAQUUC010000012.1 GCA_948896235.1 uncultured Clostridia bacterium | reverse complement strand
AGAAAGTGGTATAGATATAACGAATTGTAAGTATATAGTAAATCAAAGTAGTGATGAATTAGGAAAAGATAATGAAGCTTGGAACAGTGCTCCAAACTTTAATGAAAATCCTAAAAATATAAGCATTACTGAGTCAAATCTAGGAACATATTATTTACATGTTTTAAGTATAGATAGAGCTGGAAATAAAACAGAAAAAGTATCAACAGGTATTAAATTTAAAGGAACAATTACATTTATGAATATTAGTAGTGGTAGCAGTCTTCCTGGAAATTGGATAGATATTAAAAGTAGTGGGAATTTGCGATTTAACTGCAGTGGTAGCAATTCAACAATGTTGCGCTATCCTACACTTGTAGAGGTTACTGATCTTAATAAGATAACTTTTACTTGGAAGGGTAATTGGTATTGTGCTGCTGCTTCAGGTGCAGGTAGTACAGGTAGATTGAAAATAGGTTTGTTTTCAGATGCTAATTTAACGGAGGAGATTTGCACTGAAACTTTGGAAAAGACTGGTTGGAATAAGGATTTGGGGCAAGGGTCAGTTTCAGTGGAGGTTTCAAACGTAGTTGGCAAGTATTATCTAGGTATATCGTTTACATTGGGTTCAGTTGATGGTGCGTGTTATATTTCAGGACCGTATACTGTAATTGGTGAATAGTAATATAATGTATTTTGAATTAATTGTATAAACAAAAAATAAATGGAAAAACTAATACTATAAAGAAGATATTTATTTAAGCAATAAAATTGCTCGAATTGAGGTTTTTATATGGTATTAGTTTTTTTTATTTGTTTATTTTTAGTATTGCTGGTTACAGTAATTATTTTATCGACAATATCAGTTAGAATAGAGAGATTCAATGCATCAAATTATAATGAAGCTGGAAAACTAAAAATCGATTATAAAGTGTTTTTTGAATTACTTTTTCTAAACAAATTAAAAATATTTTCAATAAAAATAAATAAAGAATTAATAAATAAATTAAATGTTAAGAAAAAGATAGAGAATATTGATTTTAAACAAGCAAAAACTAATATGCCAAGCAAAAAAGATTTAAAACAAATTATAAAGAAGTCGCAAATTGAAATAGACAAATTAAATCTAAAACTAGAGATAGGCACAATAGATGTGATTTTAACATCTGCAATAATTACAGCTCTAGCGAGTATTATTGGAATAGGGCTTGCAAGAATAATCGAGATATATAATAAAGAAAAATATAGTTATGAAATTTATCCTATATATCAAAACAAAAATCTTATAAAACTAGATCTAAATTGTATAATTAAGGTAAAAATGGTACATATTATTTCTATAATATATCTTATAGTAAAGAAAAGGAGAGTGGAGAAAAGTGAACGAACATCCAATAGAATGTCTTATGATTACAGCTATGAATAGTATACAAGATATGGTAGATGTAAATACAATTATAGGAGAGCCAATTGAAACCTCAAATAATGTAGTAATTATACCAATTTCAAAAGTATGCTTTGGTTTTGCAAGCCGGAGGGAGCGAATTTAGAGGAGAAACAATAGATGAATACACTAAAAAAGATAAAGAAGAAGCTATTCAATACAGATTACCATTTGGTGGCGGAGCAGGTGCAGGAGTAAATATTATGCCAGTAGCATTTTTAATAGTCCAACCAAGTGGTGTAAAACTATTGCCAGTAGACCATGATTCTTGCTTAGATAAATTATTAGATTATATGCCAGACCTAGTAGAAAAAGCAAATAATTTAATAAATAAATCAATGCAAAATAAAAAGGAAGAAAAGAATAAAACAAGACAAGAGGAAATAAGACAAAAGAAAGAAGACCAAAAAACAAAACAAGAATTAAAAGAAAAGGTAAAAGAAGAGTATTCACATGTTGTGCAAAAAACAATTCCAAGAAAACCAAGAGAACAAAAAAATATAGTATATGAGTATGAATATGAAGAACCAGTAGAAGATGCACCTGAAGAAATAGTATTTGATGAAGCAGATAAATATGATGATTAAAGAAAAGTGGCAAAGCCACTTTTCTTGTTATAAAAAGGTACATTATTTTAAATTAAAACTAGTTTTTTAATAAACATCAGATTATAAGTTAGTATGAATTTTGATTATAAAACTTTACAATAAAGAGTTGACAAATAACATAGGTCATTATAATATATAGACATATTACAAAAAGTAAAAGTATTCTTTTGGTAACGTAGTGATATAGTAATAAAATACGACTGATAAACAAAATATTAAAAAGAATATAAAAAATAAAAAGAGAACATACTAAAGTAAAGATAGAAATGAAGG
>CAQUUC010000011.1:2117-3134 GCA_948896235.1 uncultured Clostridia bacterium | reverse complement strand
TACTACTAAGAAGATATATACTACTAAGAAGATATATACTACTAAGAAGATATATACTACTAAGAAGATATATCTTTATAGTAGCATTAAACATTTTTCAACAAAGAACACTTGACAACCTTGCGATATATATATGCTTTTGCTGGAGCTTGAAACGGCTCCAGGGCAGACTTTCCCTATCGAAAAGATAGAAAAAGTCTGTCCTGAAAAAAGATAAGTTTATGCCTCTGCCATCACTTGTATCCGTTTTCCTTTTGTTCGACTTATGAAGTATTACCTTCATCAGGCTTTAGAAGGGCGTTCACTGCCTACATCTACCCTCAAGACCTTTCGATCTTTCGCCTGTTCCCTCGACATTTAACAGACATATGCCGACAACAGATTTCCCCCGCGCCCTACTTTTAACCAATGCAGTAAAAAGCTATGAAATGCTTTTATTTATTACTGTTTAGGCTTATTGAGGTCTTGCGACGCACTTTAACCCCTTACGTAACCCCTGCAAGAACAATCAGACTTTGCAGAGGGCCGAATAACTTCTATGAATGAGCGTATTAAACTTCAGATTTATTTATACTGTTTCTTCTGGACAGATAGCGAATAAGATAGCCTATCTGTAAAAGCATATCAAATCGCCTTCCTGTTTTAATAAACAGGCAAAAGAAAAATAAAAAAAGCCTATACACTCTGTACAGACTTAATACTCAATTTACTTTTTTTAGACTCTTGCAATACTTTGTTTATTGATATATAATCTTTGGAAAGTAATCTTTGTATGTGTCAGATACAGAGATTGCAAAAGATCAGGAGCTGTGAACTTCTGGTCTTTTTTTCTGCATTTTTAAATTTTTCTAAAAACAATATTACTATTTTTTACCGTAACTTGTCAACTCTATTTCTTGTCATTTGGTTCAACTAACCGCAAATTTTTACATGTATACAATGTATTGTATACATGTAAAAACAAAGAATCATAGAACACTATTACCATTTGGATATAAAACCCGCCGTTCGCCGACA
>CAQUUC010000011.1:0-2017 GCA_948896235.1 uncultured Clostridia bacterium | reverse complement strand
TCAATCCTCAAATCAATCCTCAAAAAAAAATTTTTTCTAAAAATAAAAAATCCAAATGGAAAGAATCATAGAACACTATTACCATTTGGATATAAAACCCGCCGTTCGCCGACAGGCTCAACCTGTTATTTATCGTCCAGACCTCCGCACTGTAATGCCTCTACAAGCCTCTATTTCGCACTGTAATCGTTTTTTGCAGAGGCTTTGACTGTTTATATATCTGCTAAATAAAACCCCTCTCAATCCTCAAATCAATCCTCAAAAAAAAATTTTTTCTAAAAATAAAAAATCCAATATGTTGTATAATATTTTTTCTTAAAAGTAAAATAATGTAAATCATCTAGCGTTAGGGGGATGGTTTCGGGAATAAAAAACAACAGAAGTACATAATAGCCCAATCTGATAAACCTTTTTTCTAAATTTTATTTTAGTTTCAATTTTCAACAATATAGATTAACTATAATTTATTATGAATAGTGAAGAAAAATAATGGTCGCTCTCAAATATAGTTACTTAATATTTATCTATTATAATTTATAAAACCTATATCTTTCATGTTAATTTCAATTCCATCACTACTTACATTTTATATTATAAGTGCTAAATTTTATTTTTGAATTATTACTTAAAATAGCATCATATTTTGATATATCTAATTTAATAATTCCTTCATCGTAAGAATTAGCATGTCCAAGTTTTACTTTACTTGTACAATTCAAATTTATTATAGAATCACCATCAGATATAGACGTTTTCAACAATTTTATTATCATTATCTGTATCATTGCTATCTGAATTAACTTTACTATCATTACAAACAAATTAACTAATAAACCTGAACATATTTAACATGATCTTTAACATATTAACATAAAATTATAATATGTTAAACATAAATTAAATATGTTAAACATCAGTAAAATGATTAATAATATAATGCAGAGGTGAAAAAACATGGACAATAATAATCTAAAAATATCAATTAAACATCCAAAAGGCGATGATGGCTATAGAATATTTTCAATACGTGTTCAAACAGAAATGATAAATAAAATTGATAATATTGCATCACAAACAGGAAGAAGCCGCAACGAATTAATAAATATATTTCTTGACTATGCATTAAATAATTACGAAATTGTAACAGAATAAATTTACAAAATATTTATAAATAGTTAATATAATTTATAAATTAACTTTATGATACAAATTATTATAAAGTCTATAATAATATATAAAACTTTTTAATGTAAAAACAAAGTATACCTTGACCTTATTTTAAAAAATATGATATTTCACTAAAAATAGGGTGAAGTTTTTATTCGTTTTACAAAATGTAAATATACACAAACACAGATTTTACAAGAAAGTACAAAGTCAAACCATGAATAATAAAGGCCAAAACATAGCATATATAAGAGTTTCAAGTATAAGCCAAAATGAACAACGGCAAATAGAAGCATTAAAACCATATAACATAGATAAATGGTTTTCAGATAAAATAAGCGGTAAAAACACAAATAGAAATAAATTAAATGAAATGCTGGAATATGTAAGAGAAGGTGACACAATACACATATTAGATTTCAGCAGATTATCCAGAAGCACAAAAGACTTACTAAACATAGTTGAATTATTGGAAAAAAAAGGTGTTAAACTCATAAGCATCAAAGAAAATATCGACACTTCAACACCCGTCGGCAAACTCTTACTTACTGTTATCGGAGCAATAGCAGAATTTGAAAGACAAAATATATTAGAACGACAAGCCGAAGGAATAGCAATCGCTAAAAAAGAAGGTAAATATAAAGGCGGCCAAAAGAAAAAGATAGATAGAGAACTATTTAAAAAACTAAAAGAAGATTACGATAATAGAAAAATAACAAAAACTAAATTCGCAGAAGAATTAAAAGTAAGCAGACCTACACTTGATAAACTACTAAAAGAACTCTAATAAAATCAATATATACTACTAAGAAGATATATACTACTAAGAAGATATATACTACTAAGAAGA
>CAQUUC010000010.1 GCA_948896235.1 uncultured Clostridia bacterium | reverse complement strand
ACACATTATACAATAAAAGTAAAAAAAAAGAAAGGTATTCCCCTTCTTTTTTGCCTAAGCATTTTCTTTTATGTAGTCAACTACATCACTAACTGTAACTATTTTTTCAGCATCAGCATCTGGAATTTCTAAATCAAATTCTTCTTCTAATGCCATTATTAATTCAACTATATCAAGTGAATCTGCACCTAAGTCATCTATAAAAGATGCTTCCATTGTAACTGTGTTTTCAGTTACTCCTAATTGTTCTACTATAATTTCTTTTATTTTCTCGAATATTTCTTCTGAACTCATACCTTTTAAGTTCACCCCCTCCCAGTTTTTTCATTTCTTAATTAGTAATTACACAATAATATATGTTTAATAAATTGTCAAGTATTTTTTATATTTTATTAGTTACTTTTTTCAAATTCTTCTATCATTTTTTCTACAGCTTTATTTTTTACAAATTGTTCTGCCTGTTTAATTGTAAATTCAAATAATTTCTCGTCACTGCTTCCATGTGCTTTTACTACTGGTTTCTTTACTCCTAAGAATAATGCTCCACCATATTCCTTATAATCCATTGATTTCGCAAATGATTTTATTGAACCCATAGCAGGAAGTGAACAAAGCATTGTAAAGAAATTTTTCTTTATACTTTCAGTTAATGTTTTTTTCACAAGTTTTCCTACACCTTCTACTGTTTTTAAAAATACATTACCAGTATATCCATCTGCAACTAAAATATCTAATTTCCCAGAAAAAGCATCTCTACCTTCTACATTTCCAACAAAATTTATATTTAGCTCTTCTGATTTTTCTTTTAATAATTTATATGATTCTTTTACTAAATCATTTCCTTTTGTTTCTTCTGTACCTATATTTAATAATCCAACTGTTGGATGTTCCATTCCAAATGTATTTCTATTATATATAGTTGCCATTTGAGCAAATTGAAGTAGGTTAATTGGCTTACAGTTAGTATTAGAACCGCAATCTATTAGCATAAGCCTACTTTTATATGAAGGTAAAATTCCTGCAAGTGCTGGTCTATCTATTCCTTTGATTCTTCCAACAAGTAATGTTGCACCAGTTAATAATGCTCCACTATTTCCTGCTGAGATAAATACATCTCCCTTTCCTTCTTTTAGTAGATTAAATCCCACTACCATTGAAGAATCTTTTTTATGCTTTATCGCTTGTGTTGGGATATCCGTCATCTCTATTGTTTCTGTTGTGTGATATATTTTTAATCTATCAGAAATTTCAGAGATATCATTTTTTCCATATAATTTTTTTATTCTTTCCTTAATTATATCTTTATTACCAATTAGTAATATTTCTGCTTCTATTTGGTTTATAGCTTTTACAGCACCTTTTATATTTGCATCTGGTGCATTATCTCCACCCATTGCATCTAATAATATAATCATTTTCTTCCTCCAACTTAAGTTTCCTTCTACATTGTATTTGTAATGTATTCATTTTATTATTTATTTCTTAAAATTGCAATACTTTTTGACCAATTGTTCATAATTATTAAAAGAGCATTTTAAATGCTCTTTTATTAGTATTACTATTTAATTCTCTTTACTCCAAAATGCTCTTAATATTTTTGAGACAAGCCATACTATCTTCCCACTATTTTTATTTGCAAATCCTTTTCCTAAAGCTTTTCCTCCAACTGTTAAAGATGCAACTAATGCACTTATTAAAAATTGTACCTGAAATGATATTTCATAAAGACTTGTTATCTTCATTGCGACAATAGCACTAATAGCACCACTTAATACTCCACAAATATCCCCAATAACATCGGCGCAAATGTTGGCTACTTTTGCTGCATTTCTAATTAATTTTACTGCTACCTTTGCTCCTGGAATTTTTTTTGTTGCTTTTGCATGAAATTCTTCTTCCCCTGCTACTGTAACTGCAACTCCTATTATATCAAATATAATACCTACTAAAATAACAGCTAAAAGTATTACTATTGCTGGAAGCATTGGTATGTCATTTAATGCTACAGTAGATATGTATGAAAAAAATAGCGATAATATAAAGGTTATAATGAAAACTTCTATAAACCATTTAACATTTTCGTTATTTTTTTTATTGTTTTTCTCTTTCAATTTTTTCCACCCTTAAAATAGTTTTGATGGTAAAAGTCTAAGTAAACTTTGTAGTATAGGTCTAGTTGAATTTCTCTATTTTCTACTAAGCATTACTACTTAGCTGTTTCCATTTAAAGAAAATATTCTTTTATTCCTAAAAGAATACCAGACAACCACTTAAATCTACACCTTAATCCTTAGACTTTCTCGCACTTATGTGCAAACATTCTAGAAGTTTTCCTTGAGATATCCTTCTATTACTAGTCTTTTTTGCAATAATAATTTCATAGCTATAATTTCATTATTAATTAGCTATTTTAATAACAAAACCCTGTTAACTAATCCCAAATTTATCACTCGAGACAGGCTACTCTATATATTGTGTCTTGGCACTTTATATAGGTTATACTTAAACTGCTTTCATATAATTTAAATATTATTTATTTGCAACCGAGCAAAAATAATTATTTAAATCTTGATTATATTAAAAAACTGATTAAGCCTCCGCGATGATAGGGGAATACTATGTATGCCATTACATATTTCCCTAACATCTTTACTCCCTGCAAGCACACATAACTGGGCGTTTTGCGCACAAACAAGAAACTTCATCGATATGCCCTTTAGTGGATTTTTAGCCCCACCCTCGTAATAGACATTATCACTAGAATAATGCACCATCTTTTGTAATTATAACATATATTTTCCAGCTTTTCAAAGTTATTTTGTTTTGATTTTGTTCTTACATTGTTGATTTTTTCCCTTTTATTTATTGATTTGATTAATTGGTATCATTTTACGGTTTTTCTTTTATTTTCTTCGTTTTTCTTCTGTTTTCTTTATTCTGTTTATATAAAATTTTACATGTTTTAATATTTTCTTATGACATTTTTGCCATACTTTTATTTCTTAATTTATGACATAATTGTCTAGTAGTATAAAAGGCTATTATGTTACGAGAAAATAGAGTAAAAAATCATTTAACTCAAGAAGAATTTGCTGAAAAATTAGATATAAGTTGGCGTCATTTACAAAGATTAGAATATTAAAAAAAATAATAGGATAAAAACTCTAGATGTTTCTATCCTATTATTTTATATTTTAAACTAAGCAAGTTCAACAACTGCTCCAACTTCTGTAAATTTAGCTTTTAATTCTTCAGCTTCTTCTTTAGAAGCTCCTTCTTTTACTGTTTTTGGTGCTCCGTCTACTAATTCTTTAGCTTCTTTTAATCCTAATCCTGTAGCATCTCTAACTACTTTGATTACTTGGATTTTATTTGCTCCTGCATCTTTTAATACTACATCAAATGAAGATTTTTCTTCGGCTGCAGCTCCTGCTACTGCTCCAGCAGCTGGTGCAGCTGCTGCTACTGCAGATACTCCAAATTCTTCTTCTATAGCTTTAACTAAATCAGCTAATTCAACAACTGTCATTTTTTTGATTTCTTCAATCATTTCTTCTTTACTCATTTTATTTCCTCCTAAATTTTTTATTTTGGGGTAACCCCTATTTATATTTTGTAGTTTAAGTCTACTATTCTTTTTTAGCAATTTATAATTGCTTTTAAAATATTTTTTCTAAGCATTAGCTTCTTTTTGTACTTTAACTTGATCAAGTGCAACTGCAAGTTTTGAAATATTTCCAAGTAATGCACCAGCAAGCATTGATAGTAATGTTTCTCTTGATGGTAGTTTTGCTAAAGTAATAATTTCTTCTGCACTCATTACTTTTCCTTCAACTATACCACCTTTAATTTTATAGAATTCATTTTTCTTTGTAAATTCATATATAGCCTTTGCTGGCTCTAAGTAATCAACTTTACCTAATATAACTGCTGTTGGTCCAACTAATGCTTCATCAAGACCTTCTAAGCTACATTCTTTTAATGCTCTTCTTGTTATATTGTTTTTAATTACTTTATATTCTGAATTTGTTCCTCTTAATGTTTTTCTTAAATCTGTTACATCTGTAACATTAATTCCTCTGTAATCTGTTAAAAGCACTAATTTTGCATCTTTTATACTAGCTGCTAATGCTTTTACTTCTTCATCTTTTTGTTTGATTATTTTCTCGTTTGCCATTTGGTTTTCACCTCCTCCAAAATTCCTTAGAATTTTATTTTTTCTAATATTTATATTAATTCATAAAAATTAAAAACTACCCATAATAGCCAAGTTCCAGGCATATTATGAGCAGAGTTTCCCGATCATTATTATACCTCGGTAGGACTTACTAAAATTTTGCCTACTGTCTTTGGCTATTTATTATTTTTCTATTTTTGGTTTATATATACACTTGGTCCCATTGTAGTTGTTACTGCAACACTTTTAATGTATTGACCTTTTGCAGCAGCTGGTTTTGCTTTAATTATTGCTTCAATTACTGTTTCGTAATTTTCTAATAATTTTTCAGCTCCAAATGATACTTTTCCAAATCCTAAGTGAATGATGTTTGTTTTATCTAAACGATATTCAACTTTACCTGATTTAATTTCTCCAATTGCTTTTGTAACATCCATTGTAACTGTTCCTGATTTTGGGTTAGGCATTAATCCTTTTGGTCCTAATACTTTACCAAGTCTACCAACAACACCCATCATATCTGGTGTTGCAACGATAACATCATATTCAAACCAGTTTTCTTTTTCAATTTTTGGTATTAGTTCTTCAGCACCAACAAAATCTGCTCCTGCAGCTTCTGCTTCTTTTGCCTTATCACCTTTTGCAAAAACTAAAACTCTTAGTGTTTTACCAGTTCCATTTGGAAGTACTACTGTACCTCTAACTTGTTGATCAGCATGTTTAGAGTCTACTCCTAATTTAACATGCAATTCAACTGTTTCATCAAATTTTGCTTTTGGAAATTTATCAATTATTTCCATTGCTTCTTTTGCTTCATAAACCTTAGTAGAATCTACTAATTTAGAAGCTTCTTCATATCTTTTTCCTTGTTTCATTTAAATCCTCCTTTGGTACAAACGAGTTATCCTCTCCCAATTTTTATTTTTAATTCTTAATTAAACTATTCTGCTACAACAACACCCATTGAACGAGCTGTACCTTTTACCATACTCATTGCAGTTTCAAGTGATGCAGCATTTAAATCTTCCATTTTTTGTTCTGCTATTTGTTTTACTTGTTCCATCGTAATTGTTGCAACTTTATCTTTATTTGGTTTTCCTGAACCTTTTTCTATTTTTAATGCTTTTTTGATTAATACTGCAACTGGTGGAACTTTTGTAATAAATTCAAAAGATTTATCTTTATATACAGTAATTACAACTGGTATTATCATTCCTGGTTGGTTTGCTGTTCTATCATTGAATTCTTTAACAAATTGCATAATATTTACACCACTTGAACCAAGTGCAGGTCCTACTGGTGGAGCTGGAGTAGCTTTTCCTGCTTCTATTTGTAATTTGATTACATTTGAAATTTCTTTCTCTGCCATTTTTTTCACCTACCTTCAAATTGAATTATATTTTTTAAAATTTTAAACTTTTTGTACTTGAGAAAACTCTAACTCAACTGGTGTTTCTCTTCCAAACATAGATACTAGTACTTTTACTTTGTGTTTTTCTTTATTGATTTCTTGTACTATACCTATAAAATCTACTAATGGTCCATTTGTAACTCTTACTGAATCATTTACTTCATAGTCTACATTTATACCTGTTTCTTCAAATCCCATATTGCGTATTTCTTCATCAGTTAATGGTATTGGGTCTGCACCTGAACCAACAAATCCAGTTACTCCCCTTGTATTTCTTACTATGTACCATGATTCTTCTGTTACTATCATTTTAACTAAAACATACCCTGGAAAAACCTTTTTAAGATTTGTTTTTCTTTTTCCATCTTTGATTTCTATTTGTTCCTCCATTGGAACAACAATATCAAAGAAAAAATCTTCTAACTCTCTATTTTTTATTGTTTTTTCTAAATCTGTTTTAACTTTATTTTCATAACCTGAATATGTATGTACAACGTACCATCTTGATTCATTTTTTTCATCAACTTGAGACATTATAAAGTAGCCTCCTTTATCTAAACATTTTAAGATTATTCTTGAAATAGAATATTATTGTACTGTATTACTATTTACTTGGTTATTTTCAATGGTATTTCCATTTACAGTATTAGATATACTATTATCTTCTTTGCTAACAATAGTCTTTAATCTATCTATTCCATGTGTATTTAATTTTTCAAAAGCTACGTCCAATACAAAAACTATAATGGCAGTAATTAAAACAATTGTAATAACTGCTGTTGTATTGTTTGCTACTTGTTTTGGTGTTGGCCAAATAACTTTTCTTAATTCTGCTTTAAAATCTTTTAAAAAATGTCTATTATTTTCTTTTTTGTTATTTACTTCTTTTGCCATTTTAACCTCCTAAAAATAGGTTTATTTTGTTTCTTTATGTGTTGTACGTTTTTTACAGAATTTACAATACTTTACGATTTCTAATCTATCAGTATTATTTCTCTTGTTTTTTTCTGTCATATAATTTCTTCTTTTACATTCTGTACATTCTAATGTTATATGTTCTCTTGGTCCTTTTGCAGCCATGTTAAATACACCTCCGTAATCTCTTTCCTTACTTTATAAAACGATGTGAGCATATGCATTTTTCGCATATGCTAAAATAGTTTATCACAAATAGCATATTCTGTCAATATTTATAAGCATTTTTTCGGTAAATTTTGTTAATTTTTTTCTAATATGTTTTTTAATTTTATTTTCTAAACTTTCCTTTATTTTTATTGGCTCGTTTTTTCTTTTCTACTGAAAATCCAAATCTTCCTATCTTTTTCCCAAGAGAATAATAATGACCATTTGAATATGCCATCAAATTACATTTTGATATATCAAATGCCCCATTTTTATCTATATATTTTTCATCAGCATTAATTGCTAGAACTTCTGCTATGAACGTATTATGAGTTCCAAATTCACGTATCTCTTTAACTTTACATTCTACTGAAACTGGAGCTTCTTCAATCATAGGACATTTAACAAAATTTGCTTTTTGTTTTGTTAAATGCATAGTCTTAAATTTATCTACATCTTTACCAGATTTTACTCCACACCAATCTGTTGCATATGCTAATTCTTCTGTGGTGAGATTTATTACGAATTCTCCTTGTTCTTTTATTAAATTGTAAGAATATCTAGTAGGTCTAACACTAATATAAACCAATGCTGGATTAGTATTTAATATTCCTGTCCAAGCCACTGTTATAATATTAGATTTTTCCATCGTTCCACAACTTACCATTACTGCTGGTAATGGATATAAAAATGTTCCTGGTTTCCACATTACTTTACTCATATTTTATAAACTACCTCTCTATTAGCTTTCTTAATATAGAATTATTAATCCAATTATTAATCTTTTTAATAATTGATGATAATTATTGTAACATTTTTTTAATAATAAGTAAAGAAACCATATTTAAAATATTACTCTAATATCTTAAATATGGTTTCTTAAATAAATAAAAAAAACCTGGCGACAACCTATTTTCCCAACAGGGTAACCCGTAAGTATCTTCGGCA
>CAQUUC010000009.1 GCA_948896235.1 uncultured Clostridia bacterium | reverse complement strand
CAGCAACAATAACATTTGATAAAACTGAAACAGATGTTAATCAGATAATACAAGCAACAGTAACACAAAATGATTTGGAAAGTGGAATAGATATAACAAAATGTAAATATATAGTAAACCAAAGTAGTGACAAATTAGGAGAAGAGCATACATCTTGGAATACAGCAACTGCATTTACACAGGCTACCGAAACTTTAGATATAACACAAGCTAATAATGGATTATATTATTTACATGTATTAAGTGTAGATAATGCAGAAAATAAACTAGAAACAGTATCAACGGCTATAAGGTTTAAAGGAAAAATGACATTATGGCAAGGAAATGCTGCACAATTAGGAAGCACCAATGCGAATTGGACTATAAGTGGTGCAGTAGGTAATGGATTAATGGTTGGTACTTATGGATCTAACTATAATGGTTATAGCTACTACCGTAAAGCAACAGCTGTTAGTAAATTTAGAGTAAATGTTACAGATTTAAAAAACCTTACATTTGAGTTTAATGGTGTAAATAGGGATACTAATAATAGTGATGCTAGTGGAAAGGTATGGTTTGTTATAGTTGATAATGCTACAAATTGGATAAGGAGTACATCTGTAAATTGGTCTAAAACAGCATCAGGAGGGTCTAGTATGACTATAAATGTTAGTGACTTACAGGGTGAATATAATGTATTGATTAGATTAGAGAGAACTGGAGGATATAGAGAGTCTACACCTTATTTGGCTGGAAGTAGTTTTAAGGTAGTAGCATTACCTATGTAAAAGATTATTATTAAACATTATAAAGAAGTTGCATATTATGCAACTTCTTTATCTAATAACAATATTTGTATAAACATAGAGAGAATATATTAAAAATAATTATATTTTGTTTCTAACTTTTTGTAGTTACAACATTATTTGTCATTCTATAAACTCTACATATATCACAATCATTACATATATGCACCCTATTTTCAAAAATCAACTTAAGAGTATTAATAAATTCATCTTCATAATTGTCAACCAAATGAATATTTAATCGTTCAGGAAGTAAATTAAGTAAAGTATTTAAACAATAATCATTTGAAGAAAATGAAATATCTGAAAGATATTTTGCATCAAATATGTGGTCTTCAGTGGAAACTATATTTTTATTATCGTCTATTAATATGGATTCTTTATTTACGTATATAAGATGTAAAATGTTAGCAGAACTTTCCTTTGAATTTACATATAAATGTAAAAGATTTATAAATTCGAAATATTCTTTTTCTATTAAGAAATTGCTTACACATATATCAACGTTGTAATCTAAAATTTCTTTATAATCTTTTAATCTAAAATTTACAAATCCGTTTAAAACAATAGAATGATGTTCTAACAAGTAAGAATATAGTGCATTATATATTGCTTCATATTTTTCCTTATAGATACTTTCATCAAAATTAAATAAATCTATACAATTGTCTAATATTTGTTTTGAGTCTATGTCATTAAAATAAAAGTAATTGTAAGAAATAATTTTTTTTGTTAATTTCTTTTCATAAAAAAATAATATGCACTTAGTAAGTTCGTCACATAATATTTTATAAAAACTATCTATATTATTACCTAAATAGTGAATAATAACATTATCGTAAATTTTAAAGCTATTGTTAGATAAATAGGTAGAATCCAAATTTATATTAGAAAAATCTTTTAGTAGATAATCTATAATATATTTATTATTACTCTTAATGCATATAGATTTCATATAAAAAAAATCTCCTTTCATACTTTAGAAATAGTATCTACCAAAACTTTTTAGATATACATTATTTTATGCAATATCCATTATTTTGGAAACTTGTTTAAAGTATGAAAAGAGAGAAGTTATTTATATATCATATAATCAATATCAGGAAAAATCTTATCAATCTTACTAATATCTTTTAAAAATTCTTCATCAATATTATCTTCTTTTAACATATAATATAATTTTGTAAAACGACCTATATGATCTTTAATTCTTTTTTTAGCATAGTCTACCATAGTTCCGTTTGTTATAATAAATAGCCAATCACTACTTTGTGCAAGTAATAATTCTCTAGCACATTGGTTTAAGGCAAGTTTTTTTAGTTTGTTTTTTTCATTAGGAAATAAATTTGCAAGTTCTACCATTCTATCTCCTGCTATATGTAGATGACGGTGTGCATAGTCATTTGTATGATTTAGCCATACTTCACTATAACCATTTGCACCCCAACTTGAACGGCAAGGTGTAGACTCCTGAATTTCTGGGTATTTATCAATATATTCACTAGGTGTTATTAATTCAAAATCACATTTATCATAATAAATTTTTTTAAATAAAACATATAACCAATCTGGACCTTCATACCACCAATGACCATAAAGTTCAGCATCATATGGACATAGTATAATAGGTGGAACGTGCATATGTGGTGCAAGATGTGTAATTTGTGCTTGCCTTGAATCAAAGAAGTGTCCAGCTTGTTTTTCCACAGAATCCATTGCCCAAATAGGATTATAATAATCCTTATTTTCAGTATCACCAGTAATTCTATAATATTTAATTCCAGTATGAACTCTTACGCCATTGTGAGCTATGTATGGTTTTATATAATCATAATCAGCATCATAACCAATGTCACGATAAAACTCACGGTAATTATAATCGCCAGGATATCCGTTTATAGAACTCCATACTTGCCTTGAAGATTCGATATCACGTCCAAAAGCTACAATATCATTTTTGGTAACAATTGGTGCGTATGTTCCATAAACAGGGGTAGGGTCAGCATATAAAATACCATGTGATTCTGTTATAATATACTCAATACCAAATTCTTTTAGATATGTATCAACTTCAGGAACATAACCACATTCAGGAAGCCAAATACCACGAGGATTTTTACCAAAGTATTTTTTATAAGTTTGTACACCCACTGCAATTTGAGCACGAACAGTTTTCTCATTTACATATAAAATGGGAAAATATCCGTGAGTTGCACCACAAGTTATAATTTCTAAAACACCAATATCTTGGAAGTGTTTAAAACCTTCTATTAAGTTACAATTATATATATCTTTGAAAGTATGTAAATCAGAAGTATATCTATCAAAATAATATTTAGATAATTTGTTAAGTCTTTCATCATTTGCAGTTCTAAGTATTTCTTTTTTAGAAAGTTCAATATGTTTTTTTAAATATTTAATATATCTTCTTTGTAACATTTTATTATCTAACATAGAAAGAAGAGGGGGAGTAAGTGACATAGTAATTCTAAAATCAACTTTCTCTTCCTCTAATTTTTTAAAATTAGTTAATAATGGTATATATGTTTCAGATATAGCTTCATAAAGCCATTCTTCTTCTAAATAATCTTCACTTTCAGGGTGATGCACAAAAGGTAAATGTGCATGTAAGACAAAGCTTACATATCCTTTTTTCGAATTCATATTTTTCTCCTTTGTAAATCCTATTTAAAACTAGAAGAAGACATTGAAGATGGATTAGTTAAATTTTCATTAATTATTTCTCCAAATAGTTCATCTTTATAAATAGTTTTATATAAATCGTAAATATTATATATTTCTTGCATATTTTTGTATTTTGAAAGAGAACTAAAATCTCTTTTTGTAATGTTTCCATTTTTTAAGTTTTTGTATGTAACATTTGGATTGAATCTTTCAAATAAAATGTGATTATTGGGAGAGTCTATTTCATTTGAAGAAGATACATAAATATATTCTTCTTTTACTGTAGATACATATGCTAAAGGACGTCTTCCAAGTTCAATACTATATTTACAATCAGCGTCATTAATGTATAAATACCAGCTGTTTGCAAAATCATTTATCTCAACTTCAAAAGAATAATTCATAGTTTCATTGTGAATAATTAAAACAGGTTTAGTTTCTTTAAAAAAGTTATTTCCATAATGCTCTATAAAGGATTTTCTATCTGTATCTGCAATGTCCCAATATACAAATAACATATTAGGGGTTTGAGCAAGTATTTTTACAATAGTTTGATTGTATGTTAAAGGTAAATCATAATATTCAACTATAGAAACTATATTAGGTGCACTGGTTTTTGAATCATCTTTTTTTGAAGTTCTTTTAGTAGTTTTTTGTTTTAATGTAGTACCAGAAGGTTTGATATTTGTAGATTTAGATAAACTATCTTTTTTAGCTACTTTTTTTGTAGAAGTTTTAGTAACTACTGATTTTTTTGCAGTAGTTTTTTTGGTTGGGACTTTTTTTGCGTTTTTTACTGATACTTCTTCTAGTTCTTTTGTTTTTCTTGGCATTATTTTTCCTCCTTGGTACGATAAAAAAATTATATATAAATACTATATCAAATATTAAATAAATTCAAGTAAAAATACGAATAAATGAAAAAAAATACTTTTATTAAGTAAATACTAACTGAAAAGTATAAATAATTTTAGAACATGTATTGACATAGTGTAGAGATTATATATAAACTTATATAAACAAGAAAATATAATATAAATCAACAAAAAAGGTTTACTAAGGTGAAAAATAAAAGGGAGGAGCAAAAGAAAAATGAAGAAATTAGGACAAGAAAAAGGAATTACATTGATTGCACTAATAGTAACAATTATAATATTATTAATACTAGCAAGTGTAACAATAAGTATCTTACTAGGAAAAAATGGATTACTTAATACAGTAAAGGAAGCAGCAATAAAACAAAAAATGGCAGAAGAAACGGAACTAATAAAAGTATCATATGCAGGATTAGATATAGATTATAGAGTATTTGATACAGAAATAAAGGCCAAAAAATTAGAAGAAGAAATAAACCATTCAAAAGTGGCAAAAGTAGAAGAAGTAGAAAGTATGCCAGAAAATGGGATATTAGTTGATAATGGAGTAACAGAAGGAATATTATGCAAAGTAACAATGGAATATGAATATTACATATATTTACCAGGAGTAGCATTGGAAGCGGGGTTATGGAAAGATGGAAGCTTAGTATATAGTTGGCAAGAATTAAAAGATATAAATTGGTTAACAGTAGATGAAGTTGGTAATGCAAGATTAACAAATAATCCAGCATTAATGGATGGTGACTTAGTAGTTCATCAGGAAGTTACGACTTTAGCTGGAATTGGTGGTGGATATACAAATCTCCTTTCAATAAAAACATTAGGAGTGATAAAAAAATGCACTAATTTTGGTGGTATAGGTTCAACTGGATTGGTTAAGCTTGATTTAAATTGTGAAGATGCGAATTTAGAATATGCATTTCAAAGTTGTACAAATCTAAAAGAAGTAAATATTAAAGGCAGTGTGGCAAATATGTATGGAACATTTATGTATTGTACTAGTTTAGAAGAAGTTGTGTTTGACTGTTCGATAGGTACAATTGATGGAGCGGCTTTTTCAACTGAAACAAAAAAATTAGTATTTAATAAACACGTAGAAAAGGTAGGATTTAATATTTTTCAACAAAGTTCATCTAATAATATAACAGAGGTAATATTTAATGATGGAGTTGATAGAATAGAAAATCAAGCTTTCGCATGTAAAAGTTTAACAAAATGTATAATAAAAGGTGAATGTAAGTATATTGGAAATAGAGTATTTATGAACTCTAGTTTAACGAGTTTTAAAATTCCAGAAGGAATAGAAGAAATTTGTTTACAAACGTTTTTGAACAACAAACAATTAGAAGATATATATATACCAGATTCAGTTAAAATTATTGGTGAGCAAGCTTTTGATAGTACAAGCAGTTTGAAACAAGTAACTTTACCTAAAAATTTGATTTCGATAGGAAGAGCTGCATTTGCCGCTTCAGGACTAGAACAATTAGTACTACCAAACAGTGTTACTACTGTAGGAGAAATGAGCTTTTATCGTACAAAAATTAAAACATTTGAATGTGGAAGCAATATACAAGAATTTGGTGGTGGAGATTTTGTAGGTAATACAAATTTAACAAAAGTAAAAATAGATAGCAATGTGTGTGGAGGTATGTTTTTAGAATGTACAAATTTACAAAATGTAGAAATAGGAGAAAATGTAAATACTATAGAAGTTTCTGCATTTAGTGGATGTACGGGTATAACAGATTTACAAATACCAAATACAGTAACAACAATAGGCGAAAATGCATTTAAGAATGTAGCACATGTAACATATACAGGAACAGCAGAAGGTTCACCTTGGGGAGCAGTAGCAGTAAATTAAAAAAGTTAATAAAAATGGATAGGCTTTACCTATCCATTTTTGTAATATTTATAATAATCCATAATCTTTCATTGCTTTTTCTAATACTTCTTTATTAGTACTAGACATTTCTATAAGAGGTAATCTTGGTGTGCCATAATCATATCCCATAATATTTAAAGCAGCTTTTACAGGGATAGGATTTACCTCACAAAATAGAGCTTTTATTAATTCTATACTTTCTAGTTGTACTTTTGTTGCAGCATCTAAATTTCCATTAAAATAATTATGAATCATATCTGTAAATTTCTTTGGTGCAATATTTGAAATTACAGAAATAACGCCTTTTCCTCCAAGTGATAACACAGGAAGAACCTGATCATCATTTCCACTGTATATATGTAAATTATCTCCACAAAGTGCAGCAATTTCTGCTATTTGTGATAAGTTACCACTTGCCTCTTTTATAGCAACAATATTTTCTATTTTTGATAATTCTAAGCAAGTTTTAGGGGTAACATTTACACCGGTTCTACTAGGCACACTATATACGATAATAGGCAATTTAGTAGAAGTTGCAATAGCTTCATAATGTTTAATTAGACCGCTTCTCAGTAGTTTTATTGTAATAAGGAGTAACTACTAAAACTCCATCTGCACCGATAGATTCCGCATATTTAGTAAGTTCTATTGCAGTACGAGTACAATTACTGCCGGTTCCTAATATAACAGGAACTCTTTTTGCTACTTTTTCTATAGCAAATTTCATAGTTTCTTTTCTTTCAGTTTCAGTCATAGTTGCAGATTCTCCAGTTGTTCCACAAACAACTAAGGCATCAATACCTTCTTCAATTTGAAAGTCAATTAATTTTCCAAATTCATCAAAATTAACTCCTGTATCTGAAAAAGGAG
Source organism: uncultured Clostridia bacterium (assembly GCA_948896235.1). Lineage (GTDB taxonomy): Bacteria > Bacillota > Clostridia > TANB77 > CAG-508 > RGIG8482. The sequence goes on along the minus strand of CAQUUC010000009.1, from coordinate 616 downwards.
TAGCGATTGCTGTAGCGCAACCTTTAAATAATAATTTTTTCATTTTATCAGCTCCTAAGAACTTATGTATCACAAAATTTATAATTATATACTTTGTTAGATACATTATATGTTAAAAATAAGAAAAAGGGAATAGGTATCTAGAAAATATTACAAATGCGTATTGAATTATGACAACTTAAATGATATAATAGTTACATAATTTGAAGGGAGATATAGGAAATGGCATATTCAATAGAAGTAAAAAGCAAAATAATTGAACGTATGAAGAAAGAAAAAATAGCCAATATATCAAAGGATACTGGAATATCTGTGACTACATTATATAGATGGAAAAAAGAAGAGAAAATTGATGGCAAAGAAGAAAAAAGAGAAATTCAAAAACCAAAGCAAGAAGAAAGGAAAAAATATTATGAAAAACAGAAAGAAGATTTTAATTTTAGGCAAGGATATGTAATCTTTAAACAAAAAAGGTATAAAGATGCAAAGGAATGTTTTTTTAAATCCATTAACAATAAAGGTAAAGCGTGTAATAAAAGCATATTTTTTATAGGAAAAATTTATGTAATAGAGAAAAGATATGAAGAAGCAAGAAAAGAATTCGAAAAATGTATAG
>CAQUUC010000008.1 GCA_948896235.1 uncultured Clostridia bacterium | reverse complement strand
TGCAAGTATTAATAGTATTATTATTGTTATGATTAGTGCTATAAGTGTTATTCCTGCATTTTTACCTCTCACTATTAATTTTTCACCATACATTTTCTTTTGTTCCTCCTTAACTTGATTATTTCCTTTGTTTTTACTTTTATTCTTTTATTATATATATCTTATATCAACTGATGTGTTATGTCAATATATTAATATTTATTTCTATAAACTATTGTAAATTAATATTATTTATAATAAAAGAATTGTTTAATAACAATTTTTTTAAAAATTATTTACTCCATATGAATTATGATATATAATAGTTCAAAATGGAGGTTTTTTTATGGAAAATGATAAAAAATTAGTTACCATTCTTGTTCCAGCTTATAATGAACAAGAAGTTCTACATTTATTATATGATAGATTAAAAACTCTTATGGATGAACACTCAACATATAATTTTGAAATTTTATTTGTAAATGATGGAAGTAAAGATGATACTTTAAAAATTATGCAAGAGTTAAGAAAAAATGATAATCGAGTTTGCTATTTAAACCTTTCAAGAAATTATGGAAAAGAAACAGCTATGATAGCAGGTCTTGATTATTCTAAAGGTGATTGTGTTATCATTATAGATGCTGATCTTCAAGATCCACCTGAGCTTATCCCAGAAATGCTTAAATACTGGGAAGAAGGCTATGATGATGTTTATGCAAAAAGAAAATCTAGAAAAGGTGAAACTTTTATGAAGAAGTTCACTTCTAAAATGTATTATAAAACTCTTCAAAGTGTTACAAACATAGAAATTCAAAAAGATACTGGTGACTTTAGATTACTTGATAGACGTTGTGTAGAAGCTCTAAAATCTATGCGTGAATCTGAGCGTTATACCAAAGGACTTTTTAGTTTTATTGGATATAATAAAAAAGAAATTATATATGATAGAGATCCACGTGCTGCAGGTAGTACTAAATGGAATTATGGAAAACTTATTAATCTCTCAATAGATGGATTAACTTCATTTACAACTGCCCCACTTAGATGGGCTGCAATATTTGGAATATTAGTTTCTCTTGCAGGATTTTTATATATGTTAGTTATTATATTTAAAGCTATATTTAATGGAATTGATGTTCCTGGTTATGCTTCAACTATGGTTGTAATTCTATTTTTAGGTGGTTTACAACTAATATTCTTAGGTGTAATTGGTGAATATCTTGGACGAGCATTTTATGAAACTAAAGGACGTCCTCTATATTTTATTGATAGATATAATGAAGAAAAAGAAACTAATAAAGATTTAAATAAATAAATATTATTTTTTGAGAGGAATACAAATGTCAAATTTTATATTAAAAATTATAGCTATAGTTACTATGTTCATAGATCATTTGGGATATGCTTTGTATGAAAAATTTTCTCTACTTAATTATATTGGTAGACTTGCCTTCCCTATTTTTGCTTTTGGTATTAGCGAAGGATATATTCATACAAAGTCTAAGAAAAATTATTTAATGCGACTATTTTTATTTGCAATTGCTTCGCAAGCACCTTTTATGTTTTTTGAATCTATGTTTACTAATGGCTTTAGCTTAAATATATTTTTTACTTTATTTATAGGACTTGTCGCAATAATTGGTTATGAACAATGTAAAAATAAATATGTGGGTCTTTTATTAGTAGCATGTCTTGGTTTAACTGCAGATGCCCTACATATGGATTATGGATATTTTGGAGTATTTGCAATATTTATTTTTCATATATTTAAAGATAAAAAAGTGTTTATGAATTTAGCTTTTATAGGACTTTGTTTATTAAAATATGTACCATTATATATTAGCTATAATTTTTATCTTCCTTATTTAATACTATGTTTATGTACTATTCTATCTTTGGTATTTATAAACTTATATAACTGTAAAAAGGGACTAAATACTAAGTATTTACTATATGGATTCTACCCTGTGCACTTAATACTTTTGTATTTGTTTAATTTGTTGTTTGTGTAAAGAAATAAAGAAGAAAGTGTTGTTGCAATTTCATTGCAACAACACTTTCTTCTTATTCCCTTATTCTTGAACAGCAAAGTTAATTCCTCTTGCTACTATATCTTTCATATTCTCTATTAAATCATCTATTTCTTTTGGAGTTACTATAAAGTTGTAATCTTCTGGTGCTAATACTTCTTTTATCATTTCATATTTATCTTCTTCTTGTAATTTATTTAAAAATTCATTTGACTGAGCTTGTTCTTGTACTTTTTTTATAAATAATTCTAAACTATCTGCTGCTATTGTTGCCGCTTCTACTACTGTTGGAATTCCAAGTGCTATTACTGGTATTCCTAATGTATCTATGCTTAAATCCTTTCTTGCGTTCCCTACTCCTGCTCCTGGTGTTATACCTGTATCTGAAAGTTGTATTGTACTACTAATTCTTTCGATACTTCTTGATGCTAGTGCATCTATTACAATTAATAATTTTGGATGAACATTTTCTACAATTCCTTTAATTATTTCTAAAGTTTCAATTCCTGTTGTTCCTAAAACTCCTGGTGAAATAGCACTTACAGGTCTTGTATTTTCAGGTAATACTTGTGGCATATAATTTATAATATGTCTTGTTACATCTATTTCATTAATTACTTTTGGCCCTAATGAGTCTGGTGTAACATATAAATTTCCAAGTCCAACTACTAGTATCTCATCTTTTGATGCTAAATGTTTTTCTAACAATTTTCGTAACTCTTTAGATAAGCTTTCAGCAGATCTACCGAATATCCTCATCTGTTGCAAGTTTTAATTTTTGTATATCTATTGTTATATAATCACCTATTGGCTTTCCAATAGCTTGCGCCCCTTTTTCATTTAAAATTTTTACTCTTGAAATTTGTATTTTTTCATCTTGTTTTTCTTCTTCTACTTCTATTCCATCAATTTCATTTTCAAGTCCATTTGCTTTTTTATATAAATCTCTTCTTTCTAAAGCCAAATCAGTTCTAAAATTATACATAATTTTTCATCTCCTTTTCTTATTATTTTATTTTCTTAAAATTTTATACACATAATAACAGTTAGTTTCATACAAATAAAAAAAGCACGATTTTCGTGCTCATTACAAATTATATTGTCCAATTTAATATATCATATTTTTCTTGTTTTTCTAAAATTTTCATTTCTTCTATAATACATTCTATATCCTCATCATTTAAAGGTTTAAACCCCTCATAAAATCCTGTTGATTTATCTGGAAGATATGGTGCTTCTGGCCATTTTTGTTTTTTTGCATTCATAGTTCTCCCAAAAATATGTTCATGAAAAAATGGTTTTTTAATTTTTCCATCTTTATCTGGTTTCCATGCCCAATTACCAGCCTCAAAGAAATTTATCCTTATAATATCAATACCACATTTTTTCATTGCTTTTACATAGCTTTCGCAAATCATTTGACAAAGTCTTTTTTCTTCTAACAATAATCCGTGGTGTAAAATCTAAGCTTGAGTCAAATCTATATTTATCTCCTAATGCATGTATTTTTATGTGTCCACCTTCTTCTCTAGATACTAGTGGTCTTTCTGATGCAACAGCCACAAAATTATCTGTTTTCCAAATTATTTTATTTCCATTAATATTTTCCATTTAACAATCACTCTTTCATACTTTTTAGGTTGTATATACTATTTTGAACAATACACACAAAGTATTGCATCTAGTCCTACATTTAAATCAATTCTTCCTACTTTATAATTTGTATCTAATTCAATTAACTTTTCAAGTATTTCTTTAAGTTCTATACTAGTAAAATACTCACTTTGCACTTTATATTTATTTACTAAAAACATTTGATTTGGCTTTAAATCCATACATTCTGCTACATTTCTATTTTGCTCTATTGCAAGTTTTGTTATATAAAGTTTTTTAAAATGATTATATAGAGTAATTAGTATCTTTTGAATTGGTTCCTTTGAATATAAAAGATTATTTAATACTATTCTTGCTTGTTTTATATTTTTCTTTCCCAAATTGTCTGTTAAATCAAATATTACACTTTCCATTTGCTTTGTAGCAAGCAAATCAATGCTTTCTTTTGTTATTTCATTTCCTGTTCCTGCATACTCTATTTGTTTTCTAATCTCATTAATTAAATCTTGCATATTAGTTCCAACAGCTTCAATAAAGTATTTTAAATTTATATCACTAATTTCTACCCCATATGCTTTAGAAATTGCTTTTAGCCTTGCCATAATATTAGGTAATTTTTGATATTCAAAATTACAAATACAAGCCTTTGATCCTTCTACAATTGATAATAATTTTGTCTTATCTACACTTTCTTCTATAAATACTAATATAACAGTATCTTTTATTGTATCTTTATTGCTTTCTAAATAGTCTATAAATTTATCTCTTATATTTACAAAATCTGCACCCTTTTTCTTAACTTCTCTTTTAAAAAGTCCTACATTTTTAACAATTACTAATTTCTTTTCATAGCCAAATGCTGGTGTTTCTATTTCTTGTATTAAACTGTCTAAATTAGTATCATATATTTCTACATAATTTATTCCTTTAACTATTTCTCCAAATAAGTTTTTTATTTTTTTTAGACAACTTTCTAATAAAAAAGTTTCTTCACCATATAGCAAATATAAACTATCTAGATTTCCTTGTTTTAGTTTTTTTTCTAGCTCTTCTATTGTCATCTTATTCCTCTTTCATATTGTTCTTTTCTATTTTTCCAACATAATTCTAAATACTTCTGCAACACTCCAGCCTTGAGCCATTGTACCTTTTTGTAAGTATGGAGCTTTAGAATCGTATAATTCGCTTATGCTTCCAACCATTCCTCTTTGGTAAAAGTCTTTTTCAAAAGTTTTTTTAACACTACCTATAAATTTCTTTAATTCATCTTGTAATTCTTGTTTTTTCGCTTTATCTTTTGTAACCTTAATTTTATTTTTGTAGGAATCATAATATATTCCAAGTAGCCATGGCCAAGTGATTCCTTGATGGTAACTCATATCTCTTTTAAATGGGCTTCCTTCATATATCTCCACATAGTTTTCTTCACCTTTTGCTAATGTTTTTAGTCCATATTTATTAAGCAATTTTTTAGTTACTGTATTAAATACTTCCTCTGCAATATTGGAAGCTAAGTCAAGTACAGGATATGTTAAAGACATACTAAATAATTGATTTGGTCTAATTTTTTCATCTCCTATAACATCATATAAGCATTTCTTTTTTTCATTATAAAATTTTTCATTAAATGACTTCTTAGCTTTACTAGCAAGCTTTGCATATCTATTTGATATTTCTTTTCCTTCAAATTCTTTTGCAAGCTCTTCCATAATTTTTAAAGCATTATACCACAAGCTATTAATTTCAACAGCTTTTCCATTTCTTGGTGTCACTGCTATTCCTTCATATTTTGCATCCATCCAAGTATTTTGAGTATCAGGTGTTCCGTGATACTATTAAATTATCTTCATCTAAATATATATTATTATCATCTAAGTTAATTCCGGCCATATATGCTTCTATAATACTTTTTAATACACTATATAGATTATCTTTTACAAATTCATAATCTTTAGTATAATTTAAATATTTCTTTACTTGCTCAAATAATAAAAGTGAAGCATCAGCACTATTATATAATGGTCTATTATCAAATCCTGAATATCCATTTGGAACTAATCCAAATTTTATATTTTTTATAAATGTAAGTAATACCTCTTTTGCAATATCAAAACGTTTTGGTATTAGTAATAACCCTTCAAAAGATATAAGTGCATCTCTTCCCCAATCTAAAAACCAATGATATCCTGCAATTAAAGTATGTAAGCAAAATGAAGGTCTATAAACTAAAAAATTATCTACTGCAATTATATAATCTTTAATTAATTCCTTATCTTGATTTTTTGAAATTAGTCCTGAAGTTTTTACAAGTGTATCTATTCTTTCAACTTCATCAGCAATTACCTTTTTAATTTTTATTTCTTCTATATTCTCTTCTAAAGAACAAATAATACTAACTTCTTTTTCTTCATTTGGTTCTAGTTCTATTTCATACCTTCCACAAACTGCATGATTTTCTTCAGGAAAAAAGCCTCTTTTTTCCTCTTCAATATAAAACATATTATTAAAACTATCATTTTTATGTTCTATATAATTTCCTAAAGTTGAATATATATATATTGGTATTTGGTTATTATTATCTACAATAACTTTTACTTTTCTTTGTTTTATTTCTTGTTTTAAATTATATAGATGACCTGTATTCATTTGATGAAAATCTCTATAATTTATAATTGGTGCCAAAGTTAATTTTGAATATTTTCTTCCATTTTTAATTTTATATAATATACATACTGTGTTTTCCATATATTTCATACATATTGATTTGTCTATTAATGTATCTTCTATTTTGTATGAAAATGTTGGTATGTAATCTTTTTCGAAACTTTCTTGATATTTGTATCCATCAGAAATATAGTTTGTACTCATATTAGTATATAAGTTGTATTTTTTTCCATCTATCTCTATACTTTCATCTATCTTAGAAAGTATAAGATATCTTCTTGCAGGAGGCGTAAGAGGTGCTATAAGTAATCCATGATATTTTCTTGTATTGCAACCAATTATACTAGAAGACGCATATCCACCTATTCCATTTGTTATAATCCATTCTTTTGTTAGTCCATTTTCTATACTAATATCTTTTTTACTATATTTCATTTGTACTCCCCCGTTACTTATCTTTCGCCATCATTTTCTATTTCAAAATTCTTTTCATATCTTTTTATTGCTTTCACGCTATCTTCTTTTACTGCCCTTATTGCACCTATTGTATTTCCTTGCATTTTATCACGTAGTCTTTGGATTCCTCCCACACTTTGTGATTCCATTTGCTCTTTAACATTATGTATATTTGCATTATTTACATCTGTTCTTCTTGTTTTTTCTCTATTATCTTTATTACTATCTTCTCTTGGTTGTTCTCCTTTTGATTGTTTTTTCTTCTTTTGGCCTTTCATATAATCTAAATTTCCATTTATTCTATCCTGTCTTTTCTTCTCCGCTTCTCTTTCTCTTGAATCCATTACTCCATTTGATCTTAGTACTCTCTCTACTCTTTTAATATTATCCAAATTCATATTGGCCACCTCGCTAATTTATTTTTTATCTTCTTCCTTAGCTCTCATTTGATTTTCAATCTTTTTCTTATCACTTGTTTTTATTGATTCAACTCTTTCTTTGTACTTTTCACTAAATCTGCTTTTTCTCTTTTCGATTCTTGTACTATGATTTTTACTATTATTGTTTACTTTAAAGATTGGTCTTACATTTTTCTTTCTTCTCTTTTCTTCTTTAAGTCTAGAATTTAGCATTATATATTCTGGATCGTTTTGTTTATCTTTAAATTTTAAATCATCACATATAATTTGAATAATTGCTTCGGCTACTGCTTTTGGATTATGCCTTATATTATCATCGATAATAGTTGAAAGATTTCTTTGTAATAATTTTATTCCTTTTTCTTTACACTTTTGTATATCTTGTTCTACTAAATCTTGTCCCCCCATATTATATTTTCTTATATATTCAGGTATTACCTCTCCTGTATCATAAATACAATAATCTAGTATTCCTATTCCAGCATGGTCTATAATTGCTTGTATATGGTCTGATATAGTATAGTTATCTGTCTGTCCTGGCTCTGTCATAATATTATTTACATATATTTTTATTGCTTTACTTTCTTTAATGGTCCTAGATACATTCTTAACTAATAAGTTTGGTATAACATTTGTATATAAACTTCCTGGTCCAATAATAATTGCATCAGCATTTTTAATTGCTTCTAATACTCCTGGTGCTGGTACACAGTTTGAAGGGCTTATATAAATTCTATTAATTTTAGTTACTTTATCAAATACAATTTCTGGGATTTTGTCTTTTTCCTCTACAACCATTCCATTTTCAAGCTCTGCACATATTTTTACTTCATCTAGAGTTACTGGCAAAACTCTACCTGTAATATTTAAAACAGATTTACTTTTTTCAATAGATTCTGCAAAATCTCCATATAATTCTTTCATAGAATAAAGATATATATCTCCAAAAGATAAATCTCTTAGCATACCATGATTAAACTTTAGATTTAATATTCCTTCCATAACTGGTTCATTATATGAAAGAGCAACTAATGAATCTTTAATATCTTCTAATGGTAGTAATTCTAATTGCTTTCTTGAGTTGGTTGGCAATTTTCCATAATCAGAAACGGTTACAATTGCTGTAATATTGCTTGTATAATTCTTTAGTCCTCTAAGTACTGTGTTTAATCCGCTTCCTCCGCCAATTACTACAATATTAGGTCCTTTATTATATATCTTTTTATCGAATATAAGTGAATTTATATTGACATTTTTATTTCCTTTTTCTAAACGTAAATCACTTGCTTCTATTAACAATTCTAATGTTCTTTTCTGTGCAAATACAATACCTATAATTGTCAATGTAAATCCTAAAACAAATAATAATATAATTTTTCCTATTTCTAAAAATGATATCTCTTTTGCAATTAGTATTGACGCAACTCCATATCCCACTAGTATAATTCCTACAAGTACTAATAGCATCCATCTTTTCATTTTTGTACTTCCTTTAAACCACGAAAAAAATCCCTTCATATTACCTTTCCTTTCTACTCTCCTATTACTTCTATTTCTAATTCAATATTTTTATTAAATCTCTTATATACTGTTTCAGTTATGTACGTTATTAAGTTAAGCACATCCTCTGCAGTTGCATTTCCTGTATTTATTATAAATCCTGCATGTTTTTCTGATACTTTTGCTCCACCTATCGAATATCCCTTTAATCCTGCATCATCAATTAATTTTGCTGTAATAAAGTCTTCTCCTCTTTTAAATGTACTCCCTGCATTTGGATATGTAATTGGTTGTTTTTCACGTCTGTAACTCGCATATTCTTCCATTTTTAATTTTATTTCTTCTTTATTAGTATATTGTAATTCTAACTCCGTTTCTAAAATTATCCATTTCTTAGTTGCAAATATGCTTTTTCTATATGAGAATTCTTGCTCGATATGGTCAATTGTATTTATATTTCCTTCAAAATCCATATATGTAGTTTTAACTACAATATCTTTCATCTCTTTTCCATGTGCCCCTGCATTCATTCTTACAGCTCCGCCAATAGTACCTGGTATTCCGACTCGCAAATTCAAATCCACCAATGCTTCTTTTTAATAACTCTCCAGCTAATTTTCCAAGCTTTACTCCTGCTCCTACAATTACTTTTACTGTTTCTTCCTTTTCTTCAATATTAATATTATCAATATCTACTATAAGAACAAGCCCTCTTATTCCATTATCTTTAACAAGCAAGTTACTACCATTTCCCATTACATATAATTGATGCTTTTCACTTTTACAATATAGTAAAATAGTTTTAATATCTTCTATAGATTTTGCTTTTACTAATATGTCAGCAACTCCACCTATTTTAAATGAAGTATGTTTTGACATTGATTCGTTTTTTAAAATAGTAGAATTTTTTAAATTTTTAGTTAAATCCATATATGTTTTTTCTATATCCATATGTTTGTAGGTATTTTCTATAACCCTACTCCCTCCTTTATACTATACTAAAAACTATTTGCTTTTGTATATAATGGGCTATTACTATTTGTTTTCTTAACTGTAATATTCATTACTTCTCCCGAAATATAATTAACTACATATTCATCTGTAGAATCTTGTACTCCTATACTTTCTAATGAAGTTTTGTCTAATTTATAATAATCCCTATTTGAATATGAATCTGGTATATTTACAAGAGTCACTCCCATTTCATTTGCTATATCTAATGTCTCTTCTTTCGTAATTTTAGTTCCTACTAAATATACGCTATTCCTTGTTGTTTTATACTTTGTATATTGTTCTAAAACTGCATGTTGCACCATTTGCAATTCTCCTGTTAATTTAGCATCTTTTACAGAGTTAATTCCTACTATGCTCATATTAATACCAATTGCTGATATTATTAATAATACTATAAAAGTTATAACCAGTGATACTATCGTTATTCCTTTTTCTTCTCTAAAAATATGCATAATTTTCTCCTTTTACTTTCGAAAATTCACATTTAAATCTTATCATTCTTTTAGGAATTTTACAACAAAAAATAAGAGTTTTTTAATAAAACTCTTATCTTTTATCGTTCCTTTATTTATTTTTGTTGCCCTAAATATAATAATCCTGCAAGTTTTGAAACTGGCATTGTTTGTAAGTATACTGTTCCTGGTCCTTTTACTGTAGTAACAAATAATCCTTCTCCACCAAATAAAATATTTTTAACACCTTTTACTGTTTCAATATCTAATTTTACATCTTGTGTCATAGCTGCAACATATCCATTATCTACCTTTAATTTCTCTCCTTCTGCAAGTTCTCTTTTTATTACACTTCCATCAATTTCTAAGTATACTTTACCTGGTCCTGTTATTTTTTGCATAATAAATCCTTCTCCACCAAAGAAACCAGCTCCTAATTTTTTACGGAATTGCATTTTTATATCTACTGTTTTTTCTGAGCATAGAAAAGCACGTTTTTGTGCAACAATACTTTCTCCTTCTTTTAAGTCAAATTCTAGAATTTGTCCTGAAAAAGATGATGCAAATGCTATTTCTGCATTATCTTTCTGTGCTGTATACATATTCATAAAAATTGATTCTCCAGCAAATGCTCTACCAATTCCTTTCATAATTCCACCATTAGTAGTTGTTTTCATTTCTATTCCTTCGTCCATCCAGCTCATTCCACCGTTTTCTGTTATAACAGTTTCTCCTTTTGCAAGTTTACAAACAACTGCTGGTAACATGTCTCCTACTATTTTTGCTTCCATGTTTAATTTCCTCCCTTTTAATTTTAAACTAACATTATTTTATCACACTTTTATTAAAAATCAAAGTTTTTATAATTTTTTTCTTATCATTAAAAAGTCAAAATTATCTTTATAAATTTCTTTTACTATCTGCTCATACGAAAAAATACTCTCAACTTGTGTATCTCCTTCTGGATAAGAATTACATATATAAAATTCATTGTTATCTTTATTTAAACTAGTTATAACAATATAATGTCCATCATTAGCAAATATATTAGGATGAGGTCCAACATTTACAATTGCCATATATCCATTTTTTATCATTTCTATTATTTTATCTTTCATAAGCTCTGGTTTTTTATAATTTATTTTTACAATTTCATATTCTATATCAAAATTATATTTTTTTACTAATTTGTTTAAACAATAAAGTATAGACACACCATTAATTCCAGTATAATATCCTTCAGATAAAAAACCATATTCATTAAATAACATCATCTTCGAAATTGTTATTGGTGTTTCGTTATATCCCAAACTAGCTAATACTATTGCAATAGCTATAGGTCCACACCCATTTTTTGAAATCCTCCAATTTGTATGTTCTATTGGCTCATTATATTTATATTGTTTGAATCTCACTGTATAACGTCTTCCTAAGTCATTATGTTGTATGATTTCGTAATGATTATTTTCCAATTTAATCACCTCTATTTTAAATTATAGCATTTTGATTTATATATGTATAGTAATACTACATTAATCAAAAGTCATTTTTACTATTCTATCTCTTATATAACACCTAACATATCTTATTCACACAAAAAAAGCTAATCGTAATGATTAGCTTTTGGCTCCTCTTGTTGGACTCGAACCAACGACCTATCGGTTAACAGCCGAGCGCTCTACCAACTGAGCTAAAGAGGAATGTTTATTTATTATAAACATATAATAGCATTTCTATTCTTTTTTGTAAATATATATTACAAATTTTTTTCATTTTTATTCCAGTTTTTCAATCCATAAGAATCGCTTATTAATAAGAGTATTGGATCCATTAGTAATGGAATTAAAGAAAACTCTCCTTTTAATACTGGTATTCCCCACAAGGCAACTAGTATCATATCATTTATTAAATAGAATAAAAAACTATATTTATTTCTTCTTACAATTAAATAATTTGCCATAAGGCTTGCAAGCATAGATAATGTAGAAACAACAAGTTCACTAGTATTTAAACTTTTTAAAATACAATATAAAACTCCAAACAAAATAATGTTTAAAAAACCTAAAAAAATCCATTCTTTTTTAGATAAATTGCTTTGTTTTACAGTATTAGTATCATCATTTGTATTAGTAATCCAAGAATATATTCCAACTAAATACATTGGTAATAGTACTAATACATAAATAATAACTTCTCCATAATATTGATTTCGAAATGATACAATTGAATATAATATAATTACTAATACCCCAACAAATTGACTAATTACTTTTCCTTTGGCCTGTAATAAAGCACATAGTATGCTAGCTAATGATGTTAAGACTGTTAAAATTTCACTTTTTGTAATAAATCCTGAAATAGTAATTAAAATAATACTCATAAAAAGTAAAATTTTTTCAAACAAATTCCAGTCTTTAAATATTTTATTCATTACATAAACCTCCATATTTGATTTATGTAATTTTATCATATTTCTTATCCTATTACAATATAAAAGTATCATTTATTTACCATATACTAAAAGGCCATCCCTTACTGTAAGCCTTTTTCTTCAAACTACTTATTGCATCTTTGAAGATTTGCTTTCTATGCCACTGGCAACACTTATTTTCTCAGCAGCTAACAGCAAATTGCTCTACCAACTGAGCTATCATTTATATATTACTTATATACGTTTTTGTAAATAGACTTTTTTAATTTTATTATAATATTTTTTCTATATTCTATTAATGCTTATATGCATATTTTGGCTTTTATACTTGTATTTTGTCAAAAAACATCTTATAATATATATAATTTAGTTATTTGAAAGGATTATATTTATGGAACCTATAATAATTGGAATTGCTGGTGGTAGTGGCTCAGGAAAGACTACTCTGGCTGAGAATTTAAAAAAAGAATTTCAAAATGATATTGTAATGCTTTCTCACGACTTCTATTACAAACAACATGATGAACTTAGTTTTGAAGAAAGACAAAATTTAAATTATGATCACCCAAATGCTTTTGACACTGATATTTTAATAGAACATTTAAAGCTTTTAAAGCAAGGGAAATCTATTGAACATCCTGTATATTCTTTCGTTAAGCATAATAGAGAAAGTGAAACTATTACTGTTGAACCCAAAAAAATTATTATTGTTGAAGGTATTCTTATATTTGAAAATAAAGAATTAATGAAATTAATGGATATTAAAATCTTTGTTGATACTGACGCAGATATTCGTTTTATTAGAAGATTAGTTCGTGATGTTAATGAACGTGGAAGAAACATTGACTCTGTTATTAATCAATATTGCAATACTGTTAAACCAATGCACGAACAGTTCGTTGAATATAGTAAGAAAAATGCTGATATTATAGTTCCAGAAGGTGGTAATAATAAAGTTGCTCTTAATATGATAAAAGAACAAATACGAAATATATTGATTGGCCTATAGATTTTTACTGTATAACAAAAGTACTAGTTATATTAATATTGAACTTAAGGAAAAGACTACCCAAAGGGTAGCCTTTTCTTTATCATTTTAGTTCGTAATATACTGTAACTTCATTACCTGCTTTATCTTTGGTTTTTTTGGACATCCCTTTCGGTTGCCATCTATAGAAGCATCCTATTATTCCTGCAATTAATGCAAGACTCAAAAGAATACCTGCTTCAACCTGGCTTATGTCCAGCGCGTATGAAATCAAATTAACAAAAAAATCCCATACTAACAAAGCTTCTTCCTCCTATATAGAGTTATTCTTATTATATCGTACTTTTACAATTATGTCAACAGCATAGTGTTTGTACTATATTCCTACGTTTTTTAACTATTTTTTAATCTTTCTTTTATATATGTACTGGCACATTTACGAATTTCTTCCATCTTCTTTTTTGTATCTTCATTTTTATATTGTAATCTATCTATTAATCTATCAATATAATTGTTTTGTTCTATATATTCAAGACACACATCAAAATTAAAATCAAATATAAATGCTAAAAACGAAATCCATATATCTACCCCGAGTTATTCTATCCTTTACATTTATTTGCTTACAATTCATAAATGTCTCATACACTTTTGGAGATATTGTTTCATAATCTATTGTTTCTGGATTGTACTTAAACATATTTTCAAATTTTTCTGTATCTTTTACTCTAAAATTATCCAATTTATCTGCATCTCTTATAATTTTTGCTTGTAATAAAGCTTCCCCTTGTAGTTTTTCATCTATACTATATTTATTATGATTTTTGATGGCTTCATATATCACATTATCATATTCTTCTTCATTAATAAATTTTCTAATCCAACCATCTTCAAATAAAACTTTTATCCCATATTCAGCATGATCTAAACCCTTAAAATCCTCAAATTCTTTTAAAGTTTTTCTCTGTTCAAATCTTCCTATATCATGTAATAATGCTATTAATTTAGAAAGTTCAATTTGTTCATCCTTTAAATTAAGAGCTTTTCCAATAAATTCACTTTTTTCTATAACTCCATATGTATGAACAACTTTAAGCTTGATATCTCCTTTACCGAATATCATAATCTTTTAAATATTCTTTAAATACTTTTTCTGCCTTTACTAAATCTATCGCCATTATTTAGCCTCCACCTTTTAGTATATTTTAGCATTTTCTCTATTTACTATCATATCTATTTTACCATTTTTTAAATAAATAATTTTATCTGAATTTTCAAGAGTAGACTTTCTATGTGCTATTATAATTACTGTACTATTTTTTGAAATTTTATCTATTATATTTTGTATCATTTTTTCTGTTTGTAAATCCATATTAGAAGTTGGTTCATCAAATATATAGAAATTAGTTTTATGTAGTATAGCTCTTATGAATGCCACTATTTGTAATTCTCCATATGATAACTGGGTAAGTTTAATTTTTGTATCTAAGCCATCACTCAATTTGTTAAATAAATTTTCTACTCCAATTTCTGCTATTAAATCATTTATTTGTTCATCTTTTATATCTTTATTTCCTAACGTTATATTATTTCTCATTGTATCTGCAAATATATATGGATTTTGTGATATATAAGAAATATTATCTCTTAAACATTTAGTAGATATCTTTGA
Source organism: uncultured Clostridia bacterium (assembly GCA_948896235.1). GTDB lineage: Bacteria > Bacillota > Clostridia > TANB77 > CAG-508 > RGIG8482. The sequence continues at coordinate 5,133 of CAQUUC010000008.1, read as the reverse complement.
TATGTCATTATCCCCAATAGTAATTCTTCCACTTTCTATGTCATATAATTTCATCAATATATTAGTAAGTGTCGTTTTACCTACTCCTGTTCTTCCTGCAATTGTAACTTTTGTTCCTTTTTTTATTATAAATGACATATTTTTAAGTACCATTTCTTTTTCATATTTCATTGATACATTTTGAAATTCGATATCTCCATTAAGATTTTCTATATATTCCCCTTTTTCTATATTTTCTTCATTTGTTTCATTTATTAAAACTTTTATCCTTTTATATGAATTTATACATGTTTGTATTTCTTCTAATTGATTACAAATTTCCTCAAGTGGACTTTTACATTCTTTTGTATAATATAATACTAAATAAATGCTACCTAAAGAAATAGCTATATTTATATTTAAAGCATAATACATAATTGCATAAATTCCTATTGCTTGAATTAGTGCTATTATCCAATATGGAAAATGATGTATAAATATATACTTTTTCCTTATTTTAAGTTCTGCATCCAATAAATTATTTATCTTTTTTATGTTTTTGTTTTGTAATTTAAAAAGATATGTCAATTTATTTTTATTATATAATTCTGAAAATTCCTTATGTTCTTTATCCCTTTTTTTCAAAACTTCATTATCCAAATTTCCTAGTATTTTAGTAAATTTATATACAATGGTAGCTATTATAAAAACTGTTATAGTACCTATTATAGCTAAATTAATATTAGCTACAAACATCATTATTATCATAAATACAATATATAAAATATTACTTAAAATGTTATATAAAAATCCAAAAAATAAATCAAATAGATTATCTACATCTGTAGTTAATCTTGTATATAGTTCACTTGAATTATATTTATTAAAAGTTCCCATTTTAAAATTAAGTATTTTGTTAAATAGCATTTCTCTTATATCTCTTAATATTTTACATATTACCTTGTTTATTATAACATCTCTTATATACTTAAATATGAGTCTTCCTAAATGTATACTTGTATATACTAATATAAAAAATATTACTGTATTAATAATATCTTCTCTAGAAAAGTCGATATCTACAATTTGTTTTACTATATATGGTGGTAATGCTGATAGAAAATCACAAATTAATAGTAGTATACCTATAAAGGCTATTGATTTAGTATACTTTTTTATAATCTTTTTCATACTAAATCACCTGCTTTCTCATAGGCATTTAACTTACTATAAAGTTCATTCTTTTCAAGCAATTCTTCGTGTGTTCCGCATATCTTGTATCTTTCCATCTACTAATAAATATACTTTATCCATTTTTTCCATCATACTTATTTTATTTGAAACAATTATAAGTACATTATTTCCTATTTGTTTTTCAATTTCGTGGGTTACTTTCTTTTCTGTATCAACATCTAGTGCAGATAATGTATCGTCAAATATGTTTATATTTCTAACATTTAATAATTTTCTTGCAATTTGAATTCTCTGCTTTTGACCTCCAGATATTTTAATTCCATTTTCACCAATTCTTGTTTCAAATCCATCTTGCATTGTTTGAATATCTTGTAAAATGTTAGCTTTTTTGCTTATATCTTCTATTTGGTCATCTGTTGCTTCATTTTTAATATCTATATTGTTTTTTATTGTATCGTCTGTAATAATGTTTTTTTGCATAGCATATCCTATATTTTCGAATATGCTTTCCCTTGAATACTCATTTATATCAATTCCATTTATAAATACTTTATTTTCTGGTACTTCGTAGAATCCAGCTAAAATATTCATAAGTGTAGTTTTTCCGCTTCCTACTTTACCAACAATACCAATTTTTTCTCCACTATTTATTGTCATATTTATATTTTCGAGTGCTAATTTTCCATTATTTTCATAGCTATAGCAAAGATTTTTAATTTCTATCTTATCAATTCTATCTAGTTTTTTTCCTTCTTTTTTATATGTTTCTAAACCGAAAAAATAATTAAACCTTTTACTTGCTATTTTAAAATTAGAGATTCCTGTAAGTAATGGTTCTATTGAATTTATAATCTCTGATATAGCAATAGTAATACACGAAATATATGCTGTTAATTCTCCTATTGTTAATACTCCTTTACTTATTAAAATTAGTCCTACTGCAAATCCTATTACATAACATGCTGCATAAAGGATATTTGAAACCATATCCATTTTATACATTACAGATCCTACATAAACATCTGAAAAGTATGTTTTTTCATTAACTTTTGCAAATTTCTCTTTTTGGTTCTCTTGTTCATTATATAATTTTATTAAACTAAAACCAGCTGTGTTTTGTTCTATACTCTTTGATAAATCAAGATATACTTTTCTTTCTTGTTCAAGTGCTTGTCCTTGTTTTTTATATAGTTTATATAAAAAGTACATTGCAATTGGAAACACTGGTAATATTGCTAACATAAGTGTCATATTCAAGTTTTTTCCTATCACAATTAAACCAATAATAGGTGCTACAATTAATCTTGAGGCATTAAAGAAAGCATTACCCAAAAATTTTCTTATTGATAATATTTCTTTTGATAAGTATGCTAAAAATACACCTTTATCTTCTTTATCAAAATATTCTGGTTTTACCCATTGTAAATGTTCTATTACTTTGCTTCTTAAATATGTATCTGATATCCTTGCTCTTGTAAAGAACAATGTTCTATACATTATTCTTGGAACAATCATTATAATTGAATAAAATATTAGAGCATATACTTCATTCATAATTACATCTTTACTAACATTTCCTTTAATTAATAAATCTAATATATTTCCTATAATATTAGGTATCTTATATAGTATATAAATAACAATTGCATGAAACACCATTCCTAATATATAAATTGGAAATGTTCTTTTTAATTCATCTACAAATATTTTACTAGGTTTCACTTTTTCCTTCATTTAATCCATTCTCCATAATTGAAATTTGCCTGTAATTTCATTTACAGCTTTTGTTCGTTTTTTAATCTATTAACATTTTTACAAAAGCCTTATTAGAGTGCATATTATAGCCTAATTTTTGATAAAACTTATGGGCACCTTCATTATCTTCATCAGATGTGAAATAAATTAATTCACAATTATTTTCTGTAGCTATTTGTTCTATCTTTTCAAAAAGCTTAGTAGCAATACCCCTATGTCTATATTCTGGATGTGTACCAACCCACCATAAAGTCATAAATGGTGTTTTTCCATCAAACAAATTATATGCCATAATTACTGATGTATATCCAACAATCTTTCCATTTAATTTTGCTACTAAAAACCTATATGTATCTGTATTGTTATGAATTTTTAAATATAGTTCTCTTACATCTTCTAAACCATATGCTTCATTAAATATTAATTTGTTAAGATTGTAACACTCTTCTATATCTTCATATTTCAAATCTTCAATTACTAATTCCACTTTTTATTCCTCCATAACTTTATTTAAATTTTCTAAGCATTCAAAAATCCCTAAGTATCTAAATTTTGTAACTCTTCTATTTTAAAATACTTTATTTTATCAACTTTATCCATTCTCCCATACAAATTCACCATCATTTATTCTGGTAATTTTTATCTTATATTGTTTTTCGTAGTTATCTACTTTTGTTTTCTGTTCTTCACTTATTGTATTATAATGAGGATATATTCTTTCTTTTACTAAGTTTAATCCTTCAAATGTTTTTGGTAATATATCATATTTAGGTTTTGTTCCCTTTTTTATATCCCATACCCATTTTAAATTATCACAAAGTACCATAGAACCAGCACTTTCACCAATATAAATTCCTTTTTCTAAAAATTTAATTAAATATTGTTTGAAGTTGCATTCCAAAAAATCATCTAGTAAAATCCTTGGATCTCCTCCCATAGTATAAATTACATCATACTTAAAAATGTCTGTTATATTTTCTGTATTAATCGTAATTAAATCAACAACTTGTGCTCCTATTTTTTCAAAATTTGCTTTTACATCTTTAATATTTTTAACATTTGATCCTTCTTTAGTAGCATTTAAAATAATAGCAACACTTTTATTTCTTGCAACTTCTTCAAAAACCTTATCAATTTCTTTACTTCTTTTAGTTTCATTATGAAATCCGTTTGATGTTAATAAAATATTCATACTTTTTCTCCTCTATATGAAACAGACTATTGGTATTCTGGTCCTATATTAGTTTCTTTCAATTATTATATCTGCAATTGTTAAATTAGTGTCGTTTGTAACATTATCTATAATTGTTTTAGCAACATCACTAGGTTTCATAAAAGTATCTTGTTTATCTTTTGATACATAATCTCTACTATTTTTATAAAAATCTGTATTTATTCCTCCTGGATATACTCCAATTACTTTTACATTTGTACCTTTATAGCAGGCTTTCAAACTTTCTGTATATCCTCTTTCACCCCATTTAGTAGCACAATATACAGATTCTTGTTTATTTCCTCTTAATGCTGCAGATGACATTATATTTACTATTTTTAAATCTTTTTCTTCTTTTGCTTTTAAAGTTTCAGTTGAAAATAAAATCATTCCTTGTAATCCTTTAAAACATTTGTCTATATCTTCTTTTTCATATTGTGTTGGCAATTTAAATGATGGCTCTCCTGCATTATTAATTAATATTTTTATATTACCTAAATTTGATATTTGGTTAATAATATCTTTAACAAATAAGCTATCTGAAATGTCTCCTACAAATCCCTTATAATTATTTTTATATGTATTATCTAGAGTTTGCATTCTTTCAAAATCTCTATCTATATTACATACAAAGTAATCTTTTTCAATAAATTTTTTAACAAGTTCTAATCCAAGTCCATTTGCCCCACCTGTTATTATTACTATTTCTTTATTCATTTAATTTCCTCCTAACTTTCGTATATTGTTAATATATCATACTCTATTGATTTTGTAAATTTATTTAAGAATACTATGTATATTTTTGATATTTAAAAGGTTTTAGATATAAAAAAAAGCTAATCGAAATGATTAGCTTTTGGCTCCTCTTGTTGGACTCGAACCAACGACCTATCGGTTAACAGCCGAGCGCTCTACCAACTGAGCTAAAGAGGAATATAAAACCTGGCGACAACCTATTTTCCCAACAGGGTAACCCGTAAGTATCTTCGGCA
>CAQUUC010000007.1 GCA_948896235.1 uncultured Clostridia bacterium | reverse complement strand
CAGCAACAATAACATTTGATAAAACTGAAACAGATGTTAATCAGATAATACAAGCCACAGTAACACAAAGTGACTTAGAAAGTGGTATAGATATAACGAATTGTAAGTATATAGTAAATCAAAGTAGTGATAAATTGGGAAAAGATAATGAAGCTTGGAACAGTGCTCTAAACTTTAATGAAAATCCAAAAAAGATAAATGTTATTGAGTCAAATCCAGGAACCTACTATTTGCATATACTAAGCGTAGATAGAGCTGGAAATAAAATAGAATCAATTTCAAAAGGAATTGTTTTTAAGGGCGTAGTTAAGTTGTTTAATGGTAATTTGACAGATATTCTCCGTGGTGGTAAATGGTTAATTGTAGGACAAGATCCGAACGATCAAATTAGAGTAGGAAATTCAAATGGAGTATATGTTATTTCTTCGCAGAAAATTGATGTTAAAAATTATGACAAATTGACCTTAAGCTATACAAGCAGTAGTGCGGGTGCATCTGGACATAACTCAATTATTACTTTAGGGCTTTTGGAAAATCCTGATTCTACTGAATATGTGGCATCATTTGAAAAGAAATATAATGTTCCTAACGGTAGTAGGATTAGCGTAGAATTAGATGTGTCAGAATTGAGTGACTCTTATTATATTAAATTTTGGCTTAAACCAGATGGTAATGCAAGTCCTTGGGCACAAAGTCCTTTTACATTGCTAGGTGAGTAAAAATAGTATATATTGTATAAACAAGAAATGAAAAAACTAATACTATAAAGAAGGTGTTTTATAGTGTTGGTTTTTTTATGTAATAGGAAAATATTAAATTATAAAAAAATATATAAAAATCATTGAAAAATATTATAAAAACATGTAATAATTTTAAATATATGATATAGTAATATAAAATAAAAAATATGGAGAGTATTAGTGGAAATACAAGGAGTATTACGGAGAAATAATATATCAAAATGAAATAAATGGCTACACAGTAGCAACATTTGAAACTGATGTTGAAGAGTTAACAATTGTAGGGTATCTTCCTTTTATAAATGCAGGAGATACTCTAAAACTTATAGGAAAATTTGTTACACATCAAGATTATGGTAGGCAGTTTAAAATAGACACATTTGAAAAAATGATGCCACAGAATCTAGATTCTTTAAAAAACTATCTTGCAAATGGTACAATAAAAGGAATAGGACCATCTACCGCTAAAAAAATAGTAGACACCTTTGGAGAAGATACTATATATATTTTTAAATATGAACCTGAAAAGTTAGCTAGTATTAAAGGAATTACTAAACCAAAAGCACTAGAAATGTCACAGAGTTTTAATGAAAATTGGGAACTATGGCAAATAGTTGGATTTTTAGAGAGATTTGGAATAGGACCAGCAAATGCAAAAAAAGTATATAAATTATTAGGTGCTAATGCAATAGAACAAATTGAAGAAAATCCTTATATATTAATTGATATTGCAAGAGGAGTAGATTTTAAGCAAATAGATAAGATGGCTCTTGATATAGGAATAGCCGAAGATAATCTAAAAAGGATAAAAAGTGGTATAAAATATAGTTTAATTAGAGTAAGTTATAATGGACATACTTGTGTAAAAAAAGAAAACTTAATAGCTTTTGTCGAAGAATTACTTGGAGTTTCAAGCGATCGTATAAAAAATTGTTTAATAGATTTAAAAATGCTAAATGAAATAGTAGTAGAAAAGCAAGATGAGGATACAGAACTTGTATATTTACAGGCCTTCTATAAAGCAGAAACAAATATTGCAGAAAAAATAATATCTTTAAACAATACAGAAAATGCAAAAGAAATAAAGAATTTAAAAAGAGAATTAAAAATGATAGAAAAAGATGAAGATATAGTTTTATCAGATAAACAAAAAGAGGCTCTTGAAGTTATAAATGAAAATAATGTATGTATAATAACAGGAGGACCTGGAACTGGTAAAACTACAATTATAAAAAGTATAATAGATTTGTATGAAACAAAAAATAAAAAAGTAGTACTATGTGCACCAACTGGAAGAGCAGCAAAAAGAATGACTGAAGCTACAAATAAAGAAGCAAAAACTCTACATCGTTTACTAGAGATAGGAAAAATAGAAGAGGAAGGAAGCATTGAAAGTACAGATTACGAAGTAGCACCGATAGATGCAGATGTAATAATTGTAGATGAAATGTCTATGGTAGATTTGTTTTTAATGAACTACCTTTTAAAAGCAGTATACAAAGGAACTAAGCTGGTACTAGTAGGAGACGTAGACCAACTTGCATCAGTAGGACCTGGAAGTATTTTACAAGATTTAATAGAATCCAATGTTGTAAAAACAGTTCATTTAGATAAAATATTTAGACAAGCTGCAAAAAGTAAAATAATATTAAATGCACATAAAGTAAATAATGGAGAAACTTTTATAACACCTGAAGAAGCAAAAGATAATGAAGCAAAAGCAGATTTCTTTTACATTAAAGAACCATCAATAGATGGTATGATATATCAGGTTTTATCATTATGCAAAGAAAGACTTTCGAATTTTGGAGATTATAATTTCTTTGATAATATTCAAGTTTTGTCTCCTACAAAAAAAGGACTATTAGGCACAAAAGAATTAAATAAAGCATTACAAAAAGAATTAAACCCAGAATCAGATTTTAAACAAGAAAAAAATAGTATGGGTGTTACATTCCGTGAACAAGATAAGATAATGCAAATAAGAAATAACTATGATATATACTGGGAAAGATTTGAGCCCGAATATGAAAATGGAAGCGGAGTTTTTAATGGGGAATTAGGAACAATTGAAAAAATAGATAATTTTGAAAAACAAGTAAAAATTAGATTTGATGATAATAAAGTAGCATGGTATGCATTTTCTGATTTAGACCAAATAGAACATGCATATGCCATAACAATACATAAAGCACAGCGGAAGTGAATTTGATGTAGTAATTATGGTATTACCACAAGCAGCACCAATGTTGCTTACCAGAAATTTACTTTATACAGGAATAACAAGAGCAAAAAAACTGCTTATAATAATAAGTGGAGATAAAGTTTTAAATTATATGATACAAAATACAGATACCAAAAAAAGAAATACAGGACTTGTGTATAAACTTAAAAATATGAATTCAAATTATTGATTAATTAATAAAATTGTTGTATAATGAATATACTAATAAAGCTAACTTAAATGTTAGAAAAAGCGGTTTTAACTCCACCAAACAAGAAACGGAGAATGAAAAAGTTAGGAATTAGTGTTAATACTAATTCCTTATTGTATTTAATAAAGGAGAAAAATGGAAAATTTGTATTTATATAGGGTTAATGAAGAATATTCAAAGTACATATATGAATCAAACAATAAAGTAATGAGGAATTTTGAATCAAAAACTAAAAGACCATATGTGGGAATAGTATTAGAAATAAATAATATTAATTATTTTGCTCCTATGAGTTCTCCTAAAGAAAAACATAAGTTAATGAAAAATAATATAGACTTTATAAAGATAAATGATGGAAGAGATGGAATAATTAATTTAAATAATATGATACCAGTTCCATTATTATGTTGTGAAAAAATAGATATAAATCAAGAAATTAAACAAAATAAAAAATATGGTTTAATTTTAAAATATCAATATATATGGTGTAATAAAAATAAAAACTACATATTAAACAAAGCAAACAAACTATGTAACTTGATTATATTAAATAAAGCAAATATGAAGTTGAAAAACAGATGTTGTGATTTTAAATGTTTAGAAGAAAAATATAAAAAATTTTAAATCTTTAAAGTAAAGTATCTTTACTAAATAATCCAAGAAATTAAATAAAAGAGAAAGGGTGTTACAATGCACTTTATTAATGGTATAATAAACATATTTTATCCTAATGTTTGCGGTATTTGTGGAAATATTAGTAAATATAATATATGTCCTAAATGTATAAAACAGCTAAATGAAATAAAGCAATGTAAAAAACATATTTACCTAACAAGAAGTTTTACAGATCAAATGTATATATTTAAATATGAAGATATAGTAAGAGAGTGTTTTATAAAATACAAATTTGGAGGACAAAACTATCGATATAAAGCATTTGCAAATTTTATGATAAAAGATAAAAAAATATGTGGATTTTTAAAAAAGTATGATATAATTATCCCAGTTCCAATAAGTAAAAAAAGAATGAAACAAAGAGGATACAATCAAAGTGAACTTATTATAAAAGAATGTGCAAAACTAGATAAAAATATTAAAGTTTGCACTAATATTTTATATAAAATAAAAAATACTAAGCCTCAAAGTAGCCTAAATAAAGAACAAAGAAGAATTAATTTAAAAGGTGCATATAGACTAAAAAATAGTGATACTATTATAAATAAAAAAGTTTTATTATTTGATGATATTTATACAACAGGAAGCACTTTAGAAGAATGTGCCAGAGTTTTAAGACAAGCAGGAGCGTATGAGGTTTCTATATTAACATTTGCAAAAGATTAAGAAGGAGTAGATTATGGAAGATTTAGTTGAAAGTATATTAGATTATGTAAGAAGTGATTATACAGATTACGCTATTATGATTAATGGTGAATGGGGAAGCGGTAAAACTTATTTCTGGAATCATAAAATTAGAAATAAAATAGAATCAATGCAATTAAATGGAAAACAATATACTACAATTTATATGTCCTTATATGGTATATCAAATTTAGAAGAAATAAGTAAAAAAATATTTATTGAAACCACTCAATTAATGGATAAAAATTTAAAAAAATATATGCAAGCAAATAATCAAACAACAATACCTGAATATGCAAAAACAGGTTTAGATATGGCAAACTTCTTTGGTGTTACACAAAATGGAGATAGAGTAGATTATTCAGACTTTTTTTCAACAGATGATAAAGTATTATGTTTTGATGATCTTGAAAGAGCTAATGTAGATGTTATTGATATTTTAGGATATATAAATAACTTTGTAGAACATGATCATATAAAAACAATAATAATATGCAATGAAAAAGAATTATCTACAAAATTAAAAAGTAATAATCTTGAAATGAAAACCTTTATTGCTACATATCTTTTGGATAAAGAAGGAGATTTATCTAAAACTACTGATAAACCAATGGTAGAAAAAATTCAAGATACCATTGAAACAGTATTTGATAAAGCTAATGATTATGAAAGAATAAAAGAAAAATTAATAGGAGAAACCTTTGAATATGCACCAGAATTTAACTATATAATTAATGGACTATTGATGAGATATGAAACAAATGAAGAATTAATAAGATTTTTAAGAGAAAATACAGGATTGATAATTTCAACATTTAATAAAAGTGGAACAAGAAACTTAAGGATTTTAAAACATGCACTAAATGATTTTAGAAAAGTTTTCGAAATGGTAAATAAATATTATCCAAATACCAATAATAGAGTATTACAAACAATGCTTATATTTACAATAGCTGTATCGTTTGAAATTAAAGCTGGAAAGGTAACAAAGGACAAGTTTATAAATATTCAAGATAACGAAGAGTATAAGTCAATTTTGGTATCTTCAAGAGTATTGCTAATGGATAATAGACAATTTTATATTAAAGAATTTGACAATAACTATTACTATAATTTTAAAGCTGAATATAGATTCTTTAAATTTATTGAAATATATGTACGTACAAGAATTTTTGATATGAAAGTATTTAAAGAAAATATGGAAGTAATTATAAATACTGTTGATACAGATAAACTTCCAGGTTATAAAAGACTTCTTACAGAAGAATATTGGAAAATTAGTGATGATCAATTTGAAGGAATAGTAGATGAGATAATTGAAGATGTTAAAAATGGTAAAATAAGCTTGATTGATATGGTAAAAATATTTGCATACTTTAGTTATTTTATAAAAAAAGACTTAATTAAATATGATATGAGAACAATAAAAAGTGTATTTCTTAATGGAATGAATATGGCATCACTTACATCTTCTTATTGCGAAAATGTAGAAGAAGAACTCGCTCAAATTACAGTAGGAGAAGTAAATGAAGATATAGAAGAAGTGTTAAAACATTTCAATCAATTAAATATACAACTAAAAGATAAAATGTATATTGAAAAGGCAGATGCTATATTTAAATGTATTCCAATGCGTATGGAAGTATTTTACGAAAGATTTGATAAAGAGTGTATGGATGTTCCAATATTTAAGTATTATGATGTTTTTCAGACATTCCAAAGAATATCTTGTGCAAGCAATGAAGATATAGTAACGATAAAAGAAAAATTAGTAAATAGGGTTAGATTACACAAAGATGAAATTGAGCCTGAAAAGAATAATATAAGAGGACTAAAACAATTAATAGATGATTATACAAAAAATAAAGAAGCTACGATTAAAATTGTAATGCTTAGAGAATTTTCTAAAGATTTAGACTATATATTAGAACAATATAAATAAGATTATAAAAAATGAAGAAGAAACTGTTAGGAGGCGTAAGTATCGTTACAGTTTCTTTTTAGGAATGTATAGATATTGAAAATAAGTTAGTTATAGATTATTAATCAAAATATAAATTCAAAAAAATGTCAAAAATATGAATAAAAAATTTTCCAAAACAAATACTAAATTTAAACTTAGATTTAAAAGGAGGGAAAATTTTGAAAGCAACAGGTGTAGTTAGAAGAATTGATGATTTAGGTAGAATTGTTATACCAAAAGAAATAAGAAAAACTTTGAGAATAAAAGAAGGAGATCCTTTAGAGATTTTTACAGATAAAGAAGGAGAAGTTATTTTAAAGAAATATTCTCCAATTGGAGAACTTTCTGAATTTGCTACAGGGTATGCAGAAACTTTATCAAAAACTACAGGACATATTGCTTGTATAACTGATAAAGATACAGTAATAGCAGTTTCAGGTGGGGCAAAAAAAGAATTTTTGGAACAAGATTTAAGTAAGGAATTAGAACAATTATTAGAAGATAAAGAAGTTTATACTAGCAAAGAAAATAATGAAGTTTCTATTCCTATAACTAAAAATGATAACAAAGAAAGAAAATTTAATTCACAAGTAGTATATCCAATTATATCTCAAGGGGATGTAATAGGAAGTGTTATATTATTATCAAAAGATGCAAATACAAAAATGGGAGAGGCAGAATTAAAAGTTGTTCAATCAGCAGCAGGTTTCCTAAGTAGTCAAATGGAAATATAATGAAACAAAAAAGCAAGAATTCTACTTGCTTTTTTTCGTATGCTGTAATATAATTTAGGACATAAATTAAAAAAATGAGAGGGAATATACTATGAAAGCGATTGATATAAGAAATAAATATTTAAAATTTTTTGAGAGTCATGGACATATTATAATACCAAGTGCACCGCTAATACCAGAAAATGATCCGTCTGTATTATTTACAACAGCAGGAATGCAGCCACTTGTACCATATTTATTGGGTGAAAAACATCCAGAAGGAACACGACTAACAGATTACCAAAAATGTGTTAGAACAGTTGATATAGATGAAGTTGGAGATAACCGTCACTTAACATATTTTGAAATGCTTGGAAACTGGTCTTTAGGTGATTATTTTAAAGAAGAATCAATTAAAATGAGTTTTGAATTTTTAACTAAAGAATTAGGTATTCCAGTAGAAAAGTTATCTGTAACAGTTTTTGCAGGAGATGAAGATGCACCACGTGACGAGGAATCAGCTAAAATTTGGAAAGAAGCAGGTATGCCAGAAAACCATATTTATTATTTTGGAAAAGATGACAACTGGTGGATAGCAGGTGAAGAAGGACCTTGTGGACCAGATACAGAAATGTTTTATGATACAGGAAAAGCACCTTGTAGTGAAAACTGTAATCCATCTTGCGGATGTGGTAAGTATGTTGAGATATGGAACAATGTATTTATGGAATACTATAAAAATAAAGATGGATATACTAAATTAAAACAAAGGAATGTAGATACAGGACTTGGACTTGAAAGAATGAATATGCTTCTTCAAGGAAAAGAAACTCCATATGATACAGAAATATTTAAACCTATAATGGATAGACTTTTAGCGCTTGCTAAAGTAGAGGATATAACCAGCAGAAGAATTGTAGCAGAACATATGCGTTCAAGCATAATGATCATATCAGATGGTGGAAGACCAAGTAATGTTGATAGAGGATATGTATTAAGAAGATTAATACGTAGAATGACAAGACATTTAAATAAGTTACAAATTAATTTAGATGAACTATCAAATTTAATTGAATTAAATATTGAAAATCTAAAAGAAATGTATCCTGAACTGGTAAAAAATAAAGAAATGATAAAACAAGTTATAGTAGAAGAAAAAGATAAATTTATTAAAACTCTTGAACACGGAGAGAAAGAATTTGGAAAGGCTATAACAAAAATAAAAAATGAAGGATTACAAAAAATAGATGGACAAACAGTTTTTAAACTTTATGATACCTACGGATTTCCACCAGAAGTAACAAGTGATTTAGCAAAAGAACAAGGTTTAGAATTAGATATGGAAGAATTTAAAAATCTATATAAAGAACATCAAGAAAAATCAAGGATGGGGTCAGAACAAAAATTTAAAGGAGGACTTGCAGGAGAGAGTCCAGAAACAATAGCTTATCATACAGCAACACATCTTTTAAATGCTGCTTTAAAAGTAGTTGTAAGTAAAGATGTACATCAAAAAGGTTCAAATATAACACCTGAAAGAATGCGTTTTGACTTTTCTTGCGATCACAAATTAACTGACGAAGAAAAGCAGAAAGTAGAAGAGTTAGTTAATAGTTGGATTAGTGAAGCAATACCAGTAACAGTAGAAGAAATGAAAAAAGAAGATGCTATAAAATCTGGTGCAGAATGTATGTTTATTGAAAAATATCCTGATATTGTTACAGTATATTCAATAGGGAAGGTATCTAAAGAATTATGTGGAGGACCACATGTAAAAAATACAAGTGAACTTGGAAAATTTGTAATAAAAAAAGAAGAAGCAAGTTCAGCTGGAGTAAGACGTATAAAAGCTATTTTAGAGAAATAAGAAATTCTTAAGGTAAGGGCAGGACTTAAAGTCTGCCCTTGACTTAAAAAGATAAGGAGAATATTTATTATGGAAGATTGTATATTTTGTAAAATTATTAAAAAAGAAATACCATCTACAATATTATATGAAGATGATGAGATTATTGCATTTAAAGATATTAATCCAGCAGCACCAATCCATATATTAGTAATACCTAAAAAACATATACCTTCTTTGGTAGAGTTAGAAAAAGAAGATGAATTATTAATAGGTAGAATATATACAGTAATTAATAAATTAGCAGAACTACAAGGTGTAAAAGAAAGTGGATATAGAGTTATAGTGAACTGTGGAAAAGATGCAGGACAGGAAGTAGGACATTTACACTTTCATTTACTAGCAGGTGCTAAATTCGGTGATAAAATAGTATAAGAAATATAAACAAAATGCATAAAAATTGTAGGAAAAAATAATAAAATGTGGTATAATAGAAATAAGTATGAAACAAGAGAAAAATGGAGGTAGATGCATATGTTTAATAGTAAATATAGTAATGTACTTACAGTTATACTTATTATAGTTATAATCGCTATTTTAGGGTTAATTGGATTTTTAGGATATGATTTTTATAGAAAATACTATATAGATAAAGAAACAGAAGATTTTTTATCTCAATATGAGGAACAACTAAAAAATAATGTTACACAAAACACGGTTAATAACAATGAAACAAACAATAATGTTTCAACAGTAATTGACCCTGTAGGACCTGCAGATACTAATACTACTACGAATAATGGTTCTAGTTCTACAAAAGTTCCAACATATAAAGGATACAATGTGTTAGGAACAATAGAAATACCAAAAACAGGTATAAAATATCCAATTTTGGATAAAGTAACTCCAAAGTCAATACAACTTGCTGTTGCTTACTATTATGGACCAGGTCTAAACAAAGTAGGAAATACAACAATAGTAGGACATAACTATAGAAATGGAGCTTTCTTTGGAAAAAACAAACAATTAGAAGTTGGAGATATTATATACATAACAGATAATACAGGTAAAAAAATAAAATATACTATATACAAAAAATATACTACATCAGAAACAGATGCTGAATACATTACAAGAGATACTGCAGGAGCAAGAGAAATATCTTTATCAACTTGTACAGATGATAGTAAAGGAAGACTAATAATACTTGCAAAAGAGTAATATAATAATTTACAATATGAAATTTTTAACTAATATAGAGGTAAAATCAAATTAATTAAAAAAATTAGAATAAAAAGAGAAAAAAATATTGACAAATTAATTGAATTTAGGTAAAATATATTCTGCGTTGTTACAAAATCATGTAGCAACGCAGAAATGGTGGATTTAGCGTAGTTGGTTAACGCGCCAGTTTGTGGCACTGGAGACCATGGGTTCGAGTCCCATATTCCACCCCATTTATATTATATAAAATACATTGGGCTGTAGCCAAGCGGTAAGGCACCAGACTTTGACTCTGGCATGCGCTAGTTCGAATCTAGCCAGCCCAACCAAAAATAAGATTTTCAAAAAATGAAGATCTTATTTTTTTGTTAAATAGATTTTAAATTAGGGTAAGATATAAAAGATAAAATATAATATTTGAAAAAATACTTTAAATAATTATAACAAAAGTAAAAACTTTACTAAAAATTCTTGATATTTTTGCAATTGTATTGTATGATGTATAAGTAAAAAAATAACTCTAAATAGTAATGATTTGGAAGGGGCAATGAATGTAATGAAAAAGGTAGTAATAACTTTAATTGCAATAATGTGTGTATTTTTTAGTTGTTCTGTTTATGCAACATCAAGAAGTGCAATATCTGAAGGGACAGCAGGACAATTAGTAGAAATTAAAGAAAAAGAAATGAAAGAATTAGAAGATTATAATGAAGCATATGGCTCAGAAACCTACGGATTCACAGCTTACATGTTAAATAAAGTTCGTATTTATAGTATACCACTTTGTTTTGTTGGAATTGCAATGGGAGCTATATGGCAATATGTAATAGGTATAAGAAAATTAGACGTACACGATAGAGGACTTTTCCTTATTATAAGTTTTGTTACTATTCTTGTAATATGTCAAGTATTACCACTTGTATTTGCAATTGTAGTAAAAGGATTTAGAAATTAATTAATTGGGGGAAATAACTAATGAAAGTTTTATTTGCAGTAAGTAATGATAATATATCAGAATCTATTGTTAAAAAATATCAAAAGGATTATAAAGAAATAATCTCTTATAAAAATGTTTATTACTTTAATGCAATACTAAAAGAGATACGGTAGAGATAAAACTTATGATAGAATTGTTATAAGTGAAGATTTAGAACCATTTGCAAATAATGATTATGAAGCAATTGATCGTTTTATATTTGATAAATTAGATAGTATTAGTGATGAAGCTACAAGTGCAGATGGTAATGACACTCCAATAATACTTATTTGTTCAGATAGACGTGCAAAATCTGAACAATTTTTAGTAAAATTATTTAGCATTGGAGTATATAGTGCATTATTAGGACAAGATAGAAGTATTGAAGAAGTATGTAGATTAATAAGAAAACCACGTACTAAAAAAGAAGCCAAAACTTATTATAAGATAGACTCAGAGGATGCACAATATCAAGAGGAGAATGAAGATACTGTTAGTGAAATTGAAATACAAAATATTAGAGCACATTATAAAAAACTAGGAAAAAATGAAGAGGCATATGTTGATAGTTTTAATAGTATTGCTGATCAATATACAGATTCTCAATTAAAAGTAATTATAAAATTCTTACCTTTGAATGTAAGAGCAGTTCTAGAAACTAAATCTCCAAAATATCAATCTCTTATATCATTTGGTGGAGTACAAATAGCAAAGCCTATAAAAGAAGTTAAAAAAGAAGAAGCACTAAAAATAGATTTTATTGAAAATCAAACCAGCAAACCTAAAATGACAAAACCTGTTATAGTGCCATCAGCAGTGGATACAAAGAAAGTAACAAAACTTAGTCGCCCACAACTAAAAGAAAATATAAGTGCACAACCAGTAGAAAATGACGATAGAGCACGTGAAAGTGCGAAAAATAGAACAAACTTAGATAGAACATCAACAGATTTACAAGATATATTAGATGCTCAATTAGATGAAATAAAACCAAAAGAAGAAAACAAAGTAGAAACAATTAAAAATATAGAAGAACAACCAAAGCGAGGAAGAGGCAGACCTAAAAAGATTGTAGACAAAGCTGAAGAAGAAAATAAAGTAGCAACTCCAAAACGAGGAAGAGGTAGACCTAAAAAAATAGTAGAATCAACTATAGAGCAAGAAGAAAAACAAAATAGTATTAACCTATTTGATTTAGATGAAGAACCAGAAGAAACAATTTTACCAGGAATAGAAGAAACCATTGATAACTTATTACCTGGTTTTGAAAAGGAAGAATCAAATGCTACTATTTTACCTGGATTAGAAAATGAAGAAACATCAAATTTTGAGGCTAGAGAAGATTTCTATAAAACTGAAACAAGCTCTAATAATCAAGACTATAATAATGGTTCAAATTACAATTATAACAATTTACAAGAAGATACTTATAGTAATGAACAATCATATAGTAACGAGATTACAAAACCTAAAAATACATATGATGTAGATATACAAGGGCTACTTTCAAGAGATAAAAAAATAGTTTCTTTTGTTGGAACTACTAAGAATGGAACATCTTTTTTAGTAAACAATTTAGGAGAACTTTTCTCATCGATGGGAATTAATACAGCTATATTAGATGTAACCAAAAATAGAAATTCTTATTACATATATACTAAAAATGAAGAAGAATTAAGAAGAGTTGCTCTAAATTCTATGAAGAATTTATCTATTGGTCAAGCAAGTGGAATTCAAGTAAATAGAAATTTAACTGTATATACATCTGTACCAACAGAAGAAAATAATGAAAATTGTGGCGAAATACTTGCAACTTTAGTGAAAAATTATTCTTTAGTATTAATAGACTGTGATTTTGATACAGATATAGCATATTTTGAAAATTCACAAGAAATTTATCTTGTACAAAGTATGGATATTCTTACAATACAACCACTTACAGCATTTTTAAGAGACTTAAAAGCTAAAAATGTATTATCACAAGATAAAATAAGAATAGTAATAAATAAAGAAGCAAGAATAAGAACCCTAACACCAAAAGTAATTATTGGTGGAATGGCATATTATAATGATCCATCAATGTCATTTATGACAGAACTATTTAATAAAGATAATGTTAGACATTGTACAATACCTTTTGATGAACAAGTATATTCAAAATATCTAGAAGGATTAGTAAATTGTAATGTGTCACTAAATGGATATCCAAAAACTTTTATGATGTCATTAAAAGAATTAGGTAATATGGTTTATCCATTATTAAATAACAAATATAAACCAGTAGATAATTACGATAGAAAAGGTGGATTTTCATCACAAATGAATAGTACCTTAGAACAAATGAAGAGAAAATTTTAGTAAATGTAGATATAGAGGTGGAAAAAGTGATATACGTTTTAATCTTACTTGTAGGGATAATTATAGCATTAATAGTATATAATATTGTTGTATATAAAAGAATACAAAACTTTAATAATATCAATCAAAAAATCACTGGTTTAAATGTATTGCAAGATTTTATGAATACAATAGGTGAATATTCAACAGTAGATGAAAAAATAGAAAAAATAAACGAGATATTAATTGAAAAGTATGATATAAAGTATTCAACAATAGTAATGTTTGATGGAGCAGAATATGCTATAAAAGCATCCAACGTTCAAGAACAGCATTGGGAAGCTTTAAGAAATCTTCATAATCAAGACATTTTTAAGGATAGTATTTCTACTGCAACACCTAAATATGTAACAGTAAATAATGATACAGAGAGATTACCATATCAAACAATGGAATTTGGAAGAGCAAAATCTGCAATGTTTTTTCCACTATATATAGACAATGTGTATATTGGATATTGGATAATAGAAAGTGGAGAGCCACATGCATTTGATAAAATAGATACAACTATATTAGAAGTAGTAAAAGATAATATTATAGCAGTATATAAAACAGTATCTTATCAAAATACAATTGAAAACATTGCAAGAAAAGATTTGTTTTCAGAGCTTAATTCAGCAGAATATTTATATGGTAAAGGAAAGAAAATAATTGATAAATATACTACATCAACAGTATGTATGTTTAAAATAATAAATCTTGAAGAAATAAACAAAGTATACAATAGAGAAACTGGAAATGATATAATAACAGAAGTAAGCAATTATATTAGTGAAAATATTTCGTCAGAATATGTATTCGTAAGATATATGGGACCTAAATTTGCAATAGTGTTTTCAGGAGTAGATATAACTGGTGCTTCAGAATTTATTCAAGATTTAAAAACTAACTTAGAAAGATTAGAAATTGAAGAGTTTTCAGAAAAAGAAATAGAAGATGAAGAAATTAGATATGCTAGTCCAAAGCTAAATTTTGTTTTAACAACATATTATAAAGGAACAGCTCTTGAGAATGTAACTAAAAAACTAGAAGAATATTTGGATAATGCAGATAAAAATGAAAGTGATATAAATAATATTTAATTTATAGGAGGAATGTATTATGGATATGGATAAAACTATGAACTTTACAGTAGAAAAGGAT
Source organism: uncultured Clostridia bacterium (assembly GCA_948896235.1). GTDB lineage: Bacteria > Bacillota > Clostridia > TANB77 > CAG-508 > RGIG8482. The sequence goes on along the minus strand of CAQUUC010000007.1, from coordinate 24,644 downwards.
AAAAATGTAAGAGCAAGAGAAATTTTAAAAACTGTTTATCAAGCCTTATTAGAAAAAGGATATAATCCTATTAATCAAATTGTTGGATATATATTATCAGGTGATCCTACATATATTACAAGTAACAAAGATGCTAGAAATTTAATTCGTTTAATAGAAAGAGATGAATTACTAGAAAAAATGGTAAAAAATTATATAGGATTAGATGAATAATATGCGAGTACTTGGATTAGATTATGGTGATGCAAGAGTAGGAGTTGCAATTTCTGATGCACTTCGGAATAACTGCTCAGGGACTTGAAACAATACATCATAAAGGAAATGATAAGGTTGTTTTAAAAAGGCTAGAAGAAATAATTAATCAGTATGAAGTTGGTAAAATTGCTATAGGAATGCCATTAAATATGAATGGTACAAGTTCTTTTAGAGTAGAAGTTACTAAAAATTTTATTCATAAATTAAACTGTAAATTTCCTAAAATAGAAGTTGTCGAAATTGATGAAAGGCTAACTACAGTTGCAGCACATAAAACTATGAATTTTTTAGATGTAAATAAGACTAAAAAAAGAGGAATAGTAGATACTATTTCGGCAATATATATTTTAGAAATGTATATGAATAAGAAATAAGTTTTTAAATAGTATATGATAATAAAAATAGTAAATAATAGAAAAAGTTATTAATGTTGTAGAAATACAAATTTATATAGAAAAATTGAAAGGAGATTTTTAGTTATGGATGAAAACAATATTCCAGAAGAAGAATTAGATAACATCATAGTATTAAATGATGAGAATGGAGAAGAAGTTAAATTCGAATTCTTAGATTTAGTTGAATTAGATGGAGAAGAATACGTAGTATTACTACCAGCCGAAGAAAGTGAAGAAGAAGAAGGAGAAGTTGTAATTCTTAAAGTTGAAGATACAGAATCAGAGGAAGAAGAATCTTACGTAAGTGTCGACGACGAAGAAGTACTAAATAAAGTATTTGAAATGTTTAAAGAAAAATTCAAAGATGAATTTAATTTTGTTGATGATGAAACAGCTGAATAAGATAATATAAAAAAGGATGTGTATAAGCACATCCTTTTTTTATATTACAAATATTTATGTAGATAGGTATTGTTTATAAGACGAAAATTTGATATAATATAAAACTATAAAAGAAAAGGAGGTATCGCATATGACAAATGACAATAGCGATCGGAAAAAGCTAGTAAAAAGACTAGCAATCATTATCAGCTTTATCATTGCTTCTATACTTGGGATTAATGTAAAAGATTTTTTTCCAAGTGATAGTGAGCAAGGTCAAACATCTACTAGCATTCTTGAATGGCTAACTGAGGACACAAAAACAGGTAGTCAAGAGTCGGTGGATGGAGCTCTTATTGTTCACATGATCGATGTTGGACAGGGGGATGGCTTTTTACTTGTACAAGACGGTAGAACAGCCTTAGTTGATTGCGGAACAGCATCAGCTGGTGAAGATATTGTGAAATATCTTCAAGACCTTGGAATAAGTAGTATCGATTATGTATTCGGAACACACCCACATGATGACCATATGGGAGGGATGTATGAAGTAATTACCAACTTTGATATTGGTAAAGTTATTATACCAGAAATCAATAATGTTGAAGTTACTTCCAACTGGTACCTTAAACTCATGAAAGAATTAAAAGATGGGGGGTATCAAGTAGAACATCCGAAATTGGGATCAGTATACGACCTTGGAGAAGCTTTAATAAAGGTAATTGGTCCAATACAAGAGCCTACCAGCAACAAAAATGACTATTCTATTGTTTTGAAAGTATCTTTTGGAGAAATGGATATGATTATGACAGGGGATGCAGAAAAAACAGTAGAAAAAGATATTTTGGAGGCTGGAGAAGATCTTGAGGCAGAAATACTAAAAGTAGGACATCATGGCAGCGATACATCAACAAGCGAGGAATTTTTAGAGGCAATAAACCCTGATTATGCACTTATATCAGCTGAGGTTGGGAACAAATATAAACATCCAATTATTTCTGTTATGGAAGAACTTAAAGAACGAGACATTTTAGTTTACCGGACAGATGAAAGCGGAACTGTTATTGTGACCATTACAGCTGATAATATAAGTTTCAGCTGTACTCCAGGTGATTATTTAAGTGGGACACAACTGAAAGAGAGGGAAGAAGAATGAAAAGTTATGCTTCTGTGGAAGAAATAGGGCAAGAGTTCATAAAATGTGAACTAGAGCTTATCCCAGTGGAAGAAAGTAATGTGGGAGACTTTGCTACAAAACCCACTGATATGGTATATATACCAGTGGAAATTGCAGCAGCCAATATTGCTGAGATTTACGAAGGAGACATTCTTGAAGTTGAACATGTTGGAAACGGGACGGTATCCAGTGTCATTTGTAAAAATGATATAGAAAAGAGCAGAAGAGTAGAGCTCGCGAGGCAGTTGAAGATTTGATTTTTGGGTAAAAAGGTTTGATAATAGGGGCAAGGGAGGAGAGAAATCTTCTCTCTTGTTCTTATTTTTGTTATAACTAAATAAATAAAGTAAAAAATTCTAAAAAGTATTGATTTTTCTAAATAAAAGGGATATAATAAATATGCAAATATGAAAACTAGAAGAGTGGGAACAAATCCCACTCTTCGATTGTATAGATAGGAGGTTTCTTTTGGCTAGTATTGAAGAAAGAGTAGAAAGTCTTTTACAAGATAAAATTACAGAACTGGGATATGAACTTTATGATGTAGAGTATGCAAAAGAAGGCAAAAATTATTTTTTAAGAATTTTCATTGATAATGAAAAAGGAATTGACTTAAATGATTGTGAAAAAGTAAATGATGGGATTATGGATTTATTAGATGAAGCAGATTATATTAAAGAACAGTATTTTTTAGAAGTATCTTCACCTGGAATTGAAAGAGTAATTAGGAAAGATAAACATTTTGATTATGCAATGGGAGAAAAAATAGAAGTAAATCTATTTAAACCACAAGAAAGTAAAAAATGCTTAGAAGGTATCTTAACAGGATATGATGAAATATCTATTATAATGATGTATGAAAATGATGAAATATCTATTCCAAGAAAAAATATTTCATTAATAAAAACAAAATATGATTGGAATTAGTAAATAATATAAAGGGAGGAAAAAGGAAAATGAAAGCAATAGACAATAAAGAATTAGTATTAGCATTAGAAGAATTAGAAAATGAGAAAGGGATAGAAAAAGCATATTTAATTGAAGCAATAGAGCAAGCATTAGTAACAGCTTACAAAAGAAATTTTGATTCAGCAGAAAATGTAAAAGTAGTTATGGATAGGGAAACTGGAGCGGCTCACCTTTATGCTGTAAAAGAAGTAGTAGAAGCAGTAGAAGATTTTAAATTACAAATAAGTTTAGAAGAAGCAAAAACAATTAGCAAAAAACTAGAAATAGGAGATACTGTAGATATTGAAATGGTACCAAAAGATTTTGGTAGAATTGCTGCTCAAACAGCTAAACAAGTTATTATTCAAAAATTAAGAGAAGCAGAAAGAGAAATAGTATTTACAGAATTTAATGAAAGAAAAGGTGAAATAGTTTCAGGGCTTGTTCAAAAAGCAGATCAAAACATTATAGTAATGGATTTAGGAAAGCTAGAAGGAATAATGCCAACAAAAGAACAAATACCTACAGAAAAATACAAGGTAAATGATAAAGTTAGAGGATATGTTTTAGATGTTGTAAAGGGATTAAAAGGAACACCACAAGTAATTGTATCAAGAGCATGCCCAGACTTTGTTAGAAAATTATTCGAATTTGAAATACCAGAAATATATGAAGGACTTATTGAAATAAAGAGTGTATCACGTGATCCAGGATATAGAAGTAAAGTTGCAGTATATTCAAACAATGAGAACATAGATCCAGTTGGTTCTTGCGTAGGACAAAAAGGTGTTAGAATTCAAAACATAATAAATGAATTAAATGGAGAAAAAATAGATGTAATTGAATGGAACAAAGATCCATCAATATATATTGCATCAGCACTTCTTCCAGCACAAGTTATGGCAGTAGATATAAAAGAAGAAGAAAAATTTGCACAAGTTATCGTTCCAGATGATCAATTATCACTTGCAATTGGAAAATCAGGTCAAAATGCAAGACTTGCAGCAAGACTTACAAACTGGAAAATTGATATAAAGAGTGAATCTCAATTTAGAGAAATGATAGCAAATATGAGTGAAGAGGAATAAATTATAGACTATAATTAATATTATAGTGGAGGTAAAGGAAATCATGAAGAAAATGCCACAAAGAACATGTATGGGATGTAATCTAAAAAAAGACAAAAAAGATTTTATAAGAATTGTAAAAAATAAAAATGGTGAAATAAGTATTGATAGAACTGGAAAAATGGAAGGCAGGGGAGCTTATTTGTGTGATGATATTAGATGCCTTGAAACTGCTATAAAAACTAAAAGAATTGAAAAGGTATTCGAGACCAAAGTAGATAATGATATTTATGAAAAATTAAGAGGTGTAATGATTGACGGAAAGTAAAGTTTTAGGGTTACTTGGACTATCTACTAAAGCAGGAAAGGTATGCTTTGGAAGAGATGCATGTATTGATTTAATAGAAAAAAGAAAAATCAAACTTGTAATTGTAGCTGTTGATGCATCAGATAGAACAAAAAAAGATATAAAATTTATTTGCGATAAGAACAATACTAAAATTTGTTTTTATGGAACAATTGAAGCTTTAAGTAAAGCAATTGGTAAAAATAATAAAGCAATAATTGGTATTAAAGATGAAAATTTTGCAAAACAAATAGAAAAAATAATTAATGGGGGTGAAATTATTGGGTAAGATGAAAATACATGAATTAGCAAAAAAATTAGGCTTAACCAGTAAGGAAATTATAGAGAAAGCAATAAAACTAGGAATTGATGTTAAAAATCATATGAGTTCGATTGAAGAGGATAGCGTGTCAAAAATTGAAGACAGCTTTAAAGAGGTATCTAAAAAAGAAGTCGATAGTAAAGCTAGCACTAAAAGTGTAAAAGAGGAAACTAAAAAAAGCGATAATACAGACATAAAAAAGAAAAATGAGAAACCTAGTTCACCAGTTATTATAAGAAGAGAAGTTATAATATCTGAAGAAGAAGCAGCAAGAATAAAAGAAGAAGAAGAGAAAAAAAGAAGAGAAGAACATAAAAAACAAGTTGGTTTCGTAGAAAGAAACACAAACAAAGACTATAATATAGTTTATAGAAATAAACCAACAAAACCATTAACAGTAAGTGAATTATTTGGGTTAAAAAAGGAAACAAAAGAAGAACCTAAAGAAGAAAAAAATGTAGAAATTAATAATAATGAAACAATCAAAGTTGATGCAGAGTCTAAGGTAGAAAATGTTAAAGAAGAACCAAAACAGGTAATAAAAGAAGAACCTAAAGAGGCTGCTGTTAACGAACCAAAAATTCAAGCTACTACGAAAAATGAAGAAACTGTAACAAAAGATGTAAAAAATCAATATGGGGCAAGACAAAATAATCGTCCAAATAATGATAATAGAAACCAAAACGGTTATAATAATCAAGGAAGAAATTTTGGAAACAACGGATATAATCAAAATAGAAACAATAATGGTTTTAGAAATAATAACCAAAATAGTGGTTATAATAATAATCAAAATGGTGGTTATAATAACCAAGGTAGAAACTTTGGAAATAATCAAGGAAGAAATGGCTTTAACAGAAATGGAGATAGAAACCAAAATAACCAAGGTGGATTTAACAAAAACGGATATAATAACCAAAATAGAAATGGATTTAGAAATAATGATGGATATTCAAAACGTCCTCTTGATGAAAAAGGTATAGAAAAGAATATAAAGAATATTATGACAGAAGTTGTAGAAAAAGAGACAGTAAGAGAATACAACAAAAATATTGATAAACAAAAACAAAATAGATTAGAAGAAAATAAAACTAAAAAAAGACAAAGAAGACAAGATAATGGATTTGATGAAGATAAATTAAAAAGTTTAAAACAAAGAGATAATTTATCTAATATGTTTGATGATACAGAAGGTGGAATGTTAGATTATTATGATTTAACAACACAAAGAGGCAAGAAAAACAAAAAGAGAATAAATAAATCTGATGAACAAAGAGTAAAACAAAAAATATTTGAACTTACAGAAATTACAATAGAAGATCCAATAACAGTTAAAGATTTAGCTGCTGAAATGAAAAAAACAACAGCTGATGTTATTAAAAAACTATTAGGATATGGTGTTCTTGCTACAATAAACAATGAAATAGATTTTGATACAGCTTTCTTAATTGCAGGAGAATTTGGAATAACTGCCAAAAAGAAAGAAACTGTAACAGAAGAAGATATTCTATTTGATGATACAGAAGATACTGAAAATGAATTACAACCAAGACCACCAGTTGTAGTTGTTATGGGACACGTTGACCATGGTAAAACTTCACTTCTTGATGCAGTTAGACAAACAAATGTAATAGAAGGAGAAGCTGGAGGAATTACGCAACACATTGGTGCATATAAAGTAAAAATAAATGATAGAGAAATAACATTCTTAGATACTCCAGGGCACGAAGCATTTACAAGTATGAGAGCAAGAGGTGCGCAAGTTACTGATATTGCAATACTTGTTGTTGCAGCAAATGATGGAGTTATGCCTCAAACAGTAGAAGCAATAAATCATGCAAAAGCTGCTGGAATTCCTATTATTGTGGCATTAAATAAAATTGATGTTGAAGGAGCAAATCCAGAAAAAGTAAAACAAGAGCTTATGAAATATGAATTAGTACCAGAAGAATGGGGAGGAGATACAATATTTGTTGAGATTTCTGCTAAGAAGAAGATAAATATTGATACTCTACTTGAGATGGTATTATTAGTTGCAGATATGAAAGAACTAAAAGCAAATCCAAATAAACAATCAAAAGGTACAGTTATAGAAGCAAGATTAGATAAAGCAAGAGGACCTGTTGTTTCAATGCTTGTACAACGTGGTACTTTAGATGTTGGAGATACAATTGTGGTTGGTTCTACAATAGGTAGAATTAGAGCAATGACAGATGATAAAGGAAGAAAAGTTAAAAAAGCAGGACCTTCAACTCCAGTTGAAATAACTGGTTTAACAGAAGTTCCAGAAGCAGGAGATACTTTCTATGAAGTAAAAGATGAAAAAACTGCAAAACACTTAATAGAAAGAAGAAAACGTACTCAAAGAGAAAAATCAATAAATGCTACATCAAGAGTAACATTAAATGATTTATTTGACCAAATAGAAAAAGGACATTTAAAACAATTAAACTTAATAGTAAAAGCAGATGTTCAAGGTTCAGTAGAGGCTGTAACACAAAGCTTAGAAAAAATATCAAATGAAGAAGTACAAGTAAAAGTTATACATTCAAATGTTGGTGGGGTTACAGAATCAGATGTTACACTTGCAAAAGTATCTAATGCAATTATAATAGCATTTAATGTAAGACCAGATCCAATAGCTAAAGATGTTGCTAAAAAAGAAGAAGTTGAAATTAAACAATATTCAGTTATTTACCAAGCAATTGAAGATGTTGAAGCTGCAATGAAGGGAATGTTAGATCCAGTATACGAAGAAAAAGTAATAGGAACTGCAGAGATTAGACAAACATTTAAAGTAAGCAGTGTTGGAACAATTGCTGGATGCTATGTATTAGATGGAAAAGTGGCAAGAAATGCAGGAATAAGAGTAATTAGGGATAATGTGGTTATATATGATGGAAAATTAATTTCACTTAAGAGATTTAAAGATGATGCAAAAGAGGTTACAAAAGGTTTTGAATGTGGTCTTCAAATTGAAAATTATAACGATATTACTGAAGGAGATACATTAGAAGTTTACATTATGGAAGAAGTAAAGAAATAAAGATAAGGAGGCAAATATGCCAAAGAATAACACAAGATTTGAAAGGATTAATGAGGAATTAAAAAAAGAAATTAGTCATATAATTAGCTATGAACTTAATAATCCTAATGTAACAGGCTTAATAAGTGTTACAAAAGCAAAAATCACACCAGATTTGAAATATGCTAAAGTATATGTTAGTATTTTAAATTCTAAAAACATAAAAGAAACCTTAGCAGGATTAAAAAAATCATCTGGATATATAAGGACAGAAATTGCAAAAAGAATAAATTTAAGGATTACACCAGAACTTATATTTGAACTTGACGACTCAATTGAATATGGTGCAAAAATAGATTCTATATTAAGAGATATAATGAAAGATGTAAAACCAGAAGAAAAAGAATCAGATGAAGAATAAATTAAAGTATACAAGTAGATAATGTAGGGGCGGAACTAAGAGTCCGCTTACTACAGCAAGAAAGGAAAGTTTTATAATGACATTAGATAATATAAAAGAAGAAATTGACAGAGCAGGTAAAATTGTAATACTAACACATGAATCACCTGATGGAGATGCGGTTGGATCATCACTTGCAATGTATAACGCTTTAAAACAACTAAATAAACAAGTAGACCTTATAATACCAGAATATCCTGAGACTTTTAATTTTTTGAAAGGTGCAGAAGAAATAAAAAAAGAAGGCGATACATATTATGATTTAGCAATTGCGCTTGATGCAGCTGATATAAAAAGATTAAATGGTTTTGCAAAATATTTTGAAGAGGCTAAAGTAACAATTAATATAGATCATCATGGAAGTAATAAAATGTTTGCAGACTATAACTTTGTAAATCCAGATGCACCAGCTTGTTGCCAAATACTAATATTAGTTTTAGAATTTTTAGGTGTAAATATAACAAAAGAGATAGGAACTTGTTTACTTACTGGTATTATTACAGATACTGGTGGATTTAAATATGCTGGAACATCAAAAGAGACCTTTGAATTTACCTCTTGGTTATTAAGTATAGGGGTAAATGTATCGGAGGTATATAGAAGAGTTTTAGAAATTCGAACAAAAGGAAATTTCGCTCTTATGAGACTTGCTATTGATAGACTAGAATTATTAGAACAAGGAAAAATAGCTTTTACATACATAACAAAAGAAGATGAACAAAAAGTTCAGGCTAAAAATGGTGATCACGATGGACTAGTTGATATAGGAAGAACAATAGAAGGAGTAGAGGTTTCTATATTATTAAGAGAAGCTGATGGTTTCTTTAAAGGATCACTTCGTTCAAATGAATATGTTAATGTATCAGATGTATGTATGATGTTTGGTGGAGGAGGACATATGAGAGCTGCACGGATGCTCAATTCATCTACCACTTTTAGAAGCAAAAGAAAAGTTAATTCATGAGGTTAAGAATTATTTAAGATAGACTTGATATAAATTATAAATATCGGTCCACCTTTTAGGGATAGGGTAGGAAAAATATTCCTACCCATTTATTATTGGAGAAAAATAATGGATGGAATTATAGTAATAAATAAAGAAAAAGATTACACATCACATGATGTTGTAGCAATAGTAAAAAAAACATTAAATGAAAAAGTAGGGCATACTGGAACGCTTGATCCAAATGCTACAGGAGTATTACCATTACTTGTTGGAAAAGGTACTAAATTATCTAAGTACTTAATAGAACATGATAAAACATATAAAGCAACTTTAAAATTAGGTATTAGTACTACTACAGGGGATATAACAGGTGAAGTTCTTAATACACAAGAAATAAAAGAAAATGAAGTTACAGAAGATTTGATAAAAATTGTTTTAGAAACTTTTAAACGGTGAACAAGAGCAATATCCTCCAATGTATTCTGCAATTAAAGTAAATGGAAAGAAATTGTATGAATATGCAAGAATGGGAAAAGAGGTAGAAGTTAAACCTAGAACAATAAATATATATAATATATATTTAGAAGAATTTGATCATAAAAATAATGAAGTTATATTTATAGTGGAATGTTCAAAAGGTACATATATACGCTCATTGTGTGAAGATATTGCTAAAAAATTAAATACAATTGGTTGTATGAAAGAATTAGAAAGGCAACAAGTAGGTAGATTTAATATAGAAAATTCTATAAAAATTGGAGAATTAAAAGAGAATAAAGATAATTTAAAATTTATAGAAAAACACTTTATAGGCTTTGAAGAACTGTTAAAAGATAAGCCAAGTTGTGAATTAACAGATAAAGAAGTCATACAATTTTTAAATGGAATAAAATTAAAAAAAGATATACAAGATGGTATATGTAGAATATATAGAGTAGATAATACATTTATAGGAACAGCAGAGTCAAAAAATGGTTTTTTAAAAAGAGATATAGTAATTATATAAAAAACACTTGTCAAAAACTGATTAAAGTGGTAAAATAAAGAACATAATAATTAAAAACTATAAAAAGGACAAGGCAATAATGTAAAAGCTAAAGAGAGCTAGAGATGGGTGTGATTCTAGTAGCATAATAAGTTATAAGTTATCACCTTTTTGTTATTTGTTTGAAAGAGAGTAGAACAAATCGTGTAGCTTACGTTATAAAGTAATTAAGAGAGAAATATAAAAATATTTCTAAATTAGGTGGTACCGCGGAATATAATCCATTTCGTCCTATAATATAGGATGAAATGGATTTTTTTGATTAAATTAAGGAGGAAAAATATATGTGTGAAGAAAAGAAAGATTATGGAAAAACATTAAACTTACCAAAAACAGACTTTCCAATGAGAGCAAGTCTACCAGAAAATGAACCAAAAATATTAGAAGAAGTTTTCGAAAATGGTTTGTATGAAAAAATGCTTAAAAAAAATGAAGGAAAAGAGCCCTTTGTTTTACATGATGGACCTCCATATGCAAATGGTGAAATACATCTAGGCCATGCATTAAATAAAATATTAAAAGATACAATAGTAAGATATAAAAACTTACAAGGATACTATACACCATTTGTGCCAGGATTTGATACACATGGTATGCCAACAGAAAAAAAGGCAATAGAAAAATTAGGATTAAATAGAGATGAAATACCAGTAAATACCTTTAGAGATACTTGTAAACAATTTACTGAAGATTATAAAGATAAACAAATAGTAGGCTTTAAACGTTTAGGAGTATTAGCTGATTGGGAAAATCCATATATAACATATCAACCACAAATGGAAGCTCGTCAAATAGGTGTATTTGCAGATATGTATAAAAAAGGATATATATATAAAGGATTAAAACCAGTATACTGGTGTACAGACTGTGAAACAGCACTTGCAGAAGCTGAAATTGAATATAAAGATGTAAATTCAAATACAGCATATGTAAAATTCCCAGTAGTAGATGCTAAAGGCTTATTTGATGTAGAAAATACATCAATAGTAATTTGGACAACAACACCTTGGACATTACCAGGAAATATGGGAATAACAATAGGATCAGATTACAAATATTCTATAGTAGATATAGGAAAAGAAAAAGTAATAATAGCAACTGAACTTGTTAAAACTGTTATGGAAAAAGCAGGAATAGAGGAATATAAACCAATAGCTGAGTTTGAAGGAACTGAGCTAGAAGGAGTACTATGTAAGCATCCATTCTTAGATAGAACTTCAAGAGTAGTACTAGGAAGTGATGATACAATTTTAGTAGAACTTGGTACTGGTACAGGTGCAGTACATACAGCTCCTGGATATGGTAAAGAGGACTACCTTTGTGGATTAAAAAATGGATTAGATATAGTAGTAACAGTAAACTCAAAAGGTCACCAAACAGAAGAAGCAGGACAGTTTTCTGGAATGTATTATGCAAAATCAGATAAAGAAATAATAAAATGGCTAGATGAAAATGGATATTTACTTGCATCTGAAGTTGTAAACCACTCATATCCACATTGTTGGAGATGTAAACATCCAGTAATATATAGAGCAACAAACCAATGGTTTGCATCTGTTGATGGATTTAGAAAAGAAACTCTAGAAGCAATAAAAGGTGTTAAATGGTATCCAGCTTGGGGAGAAGAAAGAATAAGTAAAATGGTTGAAGATAGAAACGATTGGTGTATATCTCGTCAAAGAACCTGGGGAGTACCAATACCAATATTCTATTGTAAAGATTGTGAAAAAGAATATGTAACTGAAGAAAGTCTAAAAAAAGTTCAAAATATATTTAAAGAACAAGGCTCAAATGCATGGTTTGGATTAACAGAAAAAGAGTTAATGCCGATAGGTGCAAAATGTCCTCATTGTGGTAGTACAGAATTTAAAAAGGAAACAGACATAATGGATGTATGGTTCGATTCTGGTTCTACTCATGAATCTGTACTTGAGGAACGTGGTCTTCCAGAAGCTAACCTTTATCTAGAAGGAAGTGACCAATATAGAGGATGGTTCCAATCATCAATATTAACTTCTGTTGCAACAAAAGGAAAAGCACCTTATAAAGAAGTATTAACACACGGTTATACAGTTGATGAACAAGGAAGAAAGATGTCTAAGAGTCTTGGAAATGGAATTGACCCTAAAGATGTTATAAATGAATCTGGAGCAGATGTATTAAGATTATGGGTATTATCATCAGATTATAAATCAGATGTAAGCGGTTCAAAAAATATTATAAAACAAGTAACAGAAGTTTATAGAAAAATACGTAATACAGCAAGATATATTTTAGGAAATATAAGTGATTTTGATGTAAATAAACCAGTTGCTTATGAAGATTTACAAGAAATTGATAAATGGGCACTAGCAAGATTAAATAAACTTGTTAAAGATTGTACAGAGTCTTATGATGTATATGATTTCCACAACGCATATCATGCAATAAATCAATTCTGCGTTGTAGATATGAGTGCTTTTTACTTAGATATAATAAAAGATAGATTATATACAGCAAAAACAGATTCTATCGAAAGAAGAGCAGCACAAACTGTAATGTATGAAATATTATCAAGTTTAGTTAGAATACTTGCACCAATGACTTGTTATACAGCAGAAGAGATATGGAAATTCATGCCACATAAGACTAAAGAAAATACTGAAAGTGTAATGCTTTCATATTATCCAGAAGTAAATCCTAAATATGATAACAAAGAACTTGAAGAAAAATGGGCAAAATATATTAAAATAAAAGATGAAGTAGCTAAAAAACTTGAAATTGCAAGAGCAAATAAAGAAATAGGATTATCACTTGCAGCAAAAGTAATTCTTTTCGCAGATGGAGAAGAATATGAATTTATAAAAGGAAAAGAAGAACTTTTAAAAGAGATATTTATAGTTTCAGCTGTTGAAATTAAAGAAGGAAAAGAAGAGATAGATAAAGATGCTATTGTAGGTGTAAGAGTAGAACAAGCTCCAGGAGAAAAATGTGAAAGATGTTGGATGTATTCTGAAACTGTTGGAGAAGATAAAGAAAATCCTACGATCTGTCATAGATGTAGCGAAAATTTAAAATAGAATATAAGAAGAGACCATAGGAATATGTGATGTTCCTATGGTCTTTTACTTTTAGCTTATACCATTTTAGTATTTTTTTCAAAATCTTCCATATAATATTAAGAAAGTACTTGAAAAAATATAGCAAGAAAATGTTATGGGAAACTAACAAAAAAGAAAAGAGGTAAGCAAATGGAAAGATTAAGATATTTTGATCATGCAGCAACCACTGCCACAAAGGAAGAAGTTGTAAAAGAGATGCTTCCATATTTTACATTAAACTTTGGTAATGCTTCATCTGTTTATAGTATTGGTAGAAAATCTAAAAAAGCAGTAGAAAATGCTAGGGATAAAGTAGCACATGCAATAGGAGCGGGATCTAAAGAAATTTATTTTACTTCATGTGGAAGTGAAAGTGATAATTTAGCTATAAAAGGTGTGGCATATGCAAATATAGAAAAAGGAAATCATATTATAACTACAAAAATAGAACATCCAGCAGTATTACACACATGCCAAAACTTAGAAAAACAAGGTTTTAATGTAACATACTTAAATGTAGATAGTGAAGGCTTAATAAGTTTAAGAGAATTAGAAGAAGCCATTACAGATAAAACAATATTAATTTCAGTTATGTTTGCAAATAATGAAATTGGAACATTACAGCCTATTAAAGAAATAGGAGAAATTGCAAAAAGACATAAGGTATATTTTCATACAGATGCTGTTCAAGCGGTAGGAAATGTTAGAATAGATGTAAATAACTTAAATATAGATTTACTTTCAATGTCTGCACACAAATTTTATGGACCAAAAGGTATGGGAGCATTGTATGTAAGACAAGGAGTAAACTTTGATAAAATACAAGATGGAGGTCATCAAGAAAGAAATAAACGCGCAGGAACAGAAAACGTTGCGGGGATTGTAGGAATGGGAAAAGCAATTGAACTTGTATATGAAAATTTTGATGAATATAATAAAAAACTTACAGATTTAAGAGACTATTATATATCACAAGTAGAACAAAGAATACCATATATAAAATTAAATGGACATAGAGCCAAAAGACTTCCAGGAAATGCAAATATTTCCTTTAGATTTGTAGAAGGAGAAGCATTACTTTTAAATTTAGATATGAAAGGAATATGTGCCTCAAGTGGATCTGCTTGTACTTCAGGTTCATTAGATCCATCCCATGTTTTAATTGCAATAGGATTATCTAAAGAAATAGCATATAGTTCGCTAAGAACAACCTTTGGAACGGATAATACAAAAGAGGATATAGATTTTTTAGTAAATGCATTAGTTGAAGTAGTAGAAAGACTAAGAAATATGTCACCAGAATATAAAGAATTTATAAACAATAATAAATAAAGGTGTAATGGTGGACTATAGACTAAATAAATATGCATATAATCATGATATAAAAGAACTATCATATATACTTGAAAGTTTACGAAAAGTATGGTAAAATATAAATATCTTTAAAAACCAACATCCAAAAGTATAGGAAGGAGAAAACACTATGACTAAAATGACGACAACAATGGAGCTTATACAGAGCTTGGATCGAGGCGCTCAAGAGGGCATACTGCGGAAAAAACTCGTGGTACACCTGAAAAACGGATTTTTTTCCTGCGTAATATATAAAGATCAGGTTAAGCATCCAGATCCCAGGGTATATGAATCCGGGAAAATCGTAATGGAACGTTTCGCCACAATAGGCGAGCATGACCATAAGGATGACTGGGAGGAATATACGGTTCTGGCGGGCAAGGTTATATCTAACGGCGTGGAGTACGGTCCGGGGGAGACCATGACCTGCAAGAAGGGTGAAACACATTCCTGCAGAAATATTGCCCGTGGCGAATCAGTTTTACGGTTCGTTAAAAGAAGGTAGGGGGAGGACTTTTGTCCAACCCCCTTTTTTATATTGTATTAATTAATTTCTCAACAATTTGTATAGCATTAGATGCAGCACCTTTTCTTATATTATCTGCAACAACCCATAAATTAATTCCATTTTCAACACTATAATCTCTACGAATTCTTCCAACATATACTTCATCATGTCCATTCGCATTTGTTGCAAGAGGATATACGTTATTATTAACATCATCTTGAACAATAATGCCTGGTGCATTTTTTAATGTATTAATTAATTCTTCTAGATCGAAGCCATTTTCAAATTCTATGTTAATGCTTTCACTATGAGAGTTTACAACTGGAACTCTTACAGTAGTTGCGGTTATTTTTAAATCTGGGGTTTTTAAGATTTTTCTTGTTTCATTTATCATTTTTTCTTCTTCTTTTGTATAACCATTATCTAGAAAAACATCAATATGTGGTAAGCAGTTATTTAATATTGGATGTGGGAATTTTTTATTTGGTAATCCTTTCATACCATTTTCTAAATCATCTACACCCTTTTGACCAGCACCAGAAACAGCTTGGTAAGTAGAATAAACAATTCGCTTAATTTTATATTTATCATCTAGTGGTTTTAAAGCAACTACCGCTTGAATTGTTGAACAATTTGGATTTGCTATAATACCTTGATTATTCTTTATTTCTTCAGGATTAACTTCAGGTACAACTAAGGGAACATTTTTATCCATTCTAAAAGCACTACTATTATCAATTACTATACAACCTTTACTAGCAGCAATAGGAGAAAATTTCTTTGAAGTATCTCCACCAGCAGAAAATATTGCAAAATCAAAACCTTCATCAAAAGAATCTTCTTTTAGTTCACGAACAGTATAATCTTTTCCCATAAAATTAATTAAAGCGCCCGCTGATCTAGAAGAAGCAAAAAATGCATATTCATCAATTGGTAAATTTTTTTCTTCAAGAACTTTTATCGCAGTTCTTCCCACAAGTCCAGTAGCACCAACAAGTGCAAGTTTATATTTTTTATTTTCCATAAGAGTCACCTCTTTAAAGATTATATAAAAGAAAATATAGTCATATTTTCCATATGTACATTATATGATAAATTTAAATTAATTGGAACAAATTTAGTAAAAATAATTAAATATGGTTTTAAGTCCATTGCTTTTTTATATAGCTTTATGATATATATATAGTATATAAAAGTTAAAGAGGAGTGATATTATTGAAAATTACTGATATTACAGAACTTGAAAAAATTGCAAACAATATTAGAATTGGAATCATTGAAGAAGTTTATGCTGGAAAGTCTGGTCATCCAGGAGGGTCTTTATCTTGTGCTGATATTTTAACAGTTTTATATTTTAATCAAATGAACATTAATCCTGAAAATCCTAGTTCACCTGAAAGGGACAGATTTGTTTTATCTAAAGGGCATGCATCACCAGCTCTTTATAGTACACTTGCTGAACGTGGATATTTTGATAAAAAAGAGTTATTAACTTTTAGAGGAATTGATAGTATTTTACAAGGACATCCCGATATGAAACATATACCAGGTGTTGATATGTCTACAGGATCTCTTGGTCAAGGATTATCAGCTGCAAATGGAATGGCTATGTCTTCTAAGTTAAATGGAGATGGATTTAGAGTATATTGTTTACTTGGAGATGGAGAAATTGAAGAGGGACAAATTTGGGAAGCAGCTATGAGTGCAGCTCACTATAAACTTGATAATTTATGTGTGGTAATAGATAATAATAATCTTCAAATTGATGGAGAGATTACAGAGGTTATGAGTTCATACCCTATCAATTTAAAATTCGAAAGCTTTGGATTTAATGTAATAAATGTAGATGGACACAGTATAGAACAATTAATAGCTGCTTTTGATAAAGCAAAAACTGTAAAAGGAAAGCCAACTGCAATAATTGCAAAAACCATAAAAGGTAAAGGAGTGTCTTTTATGGAAAATCAAGTAGGATGGCACGGAAAAGCTCCAAATGAAGAACAGTATAATCAAGCAATTAAAGAATTAGGAGGTAAATAATATGGATATATCTAGTAAAATAGCTACACGTGAGAGTTATGGAAAAAAGTTAGTAGAACTTGGAAAAGTAAATAAAGATATTGTTGTATTAGATGCAGATTTAGCAACTGCAACTAAAACAGAACTTTTTAAAAAAGAATTTCCTAATAGATTTTTTGATATGGGAATAGCAGAACAAGATATGATATCTACAGCAGCAGGAATGGCAACTTGCGGAAAAATTCCATATGCAAGTACATTTGCAGTATTCGCAGCAGGACGTAGTTATGACCAAATACGTAATAGCATTTGTTATCCAAAATTAAATGTAAAAATATGTGCAACACACTCAGGAATAGCAGTTGGAGAAGATGGTGCAACACATCAAATGCTTGAAGATATAAGTTTAATGAGAACCTTACCAAATATGACTGTATTAAGTGTATCAGATGATACCCAAACAAAATGGGCAGTAGAAGAAATTTCTAAAGTAAATGGACCTGTGTATTTAAGACTTGGCAGACTTGCATCACCTATTATTTATGACGAAAATCAAAAGTTTGAAATAGGAAAAGGTATACAAATTGGAGATGGAACTGATGCAACTGTAATAGCAACAGGATTAATGGTTGCTGAGGCTATTACAGCTATGGAGGAGTTAAAAGAAAAAGGAATAAATATAAGAGTAGTCGATATTCATACAATAAAGCCAATTGATAAGGAATTAATTGTAAAATGTGCAAAAGAAACTAAAAGAATAATTACAATAGAAGATCATAGTATAATAGGTGGACTTGGAAGTGCTGTATGCGAAGTACTTTCAGAAGAATATCCTACTAAAGTAACAAGACTGGGTATGAAAGATACCTTTGGTAAATCAGGTAAAGCTGAAAAATTGCTTGAATATTTTGGTCTAAGTAAAGATGGAATCATAAAAGAAATTATGTCATAAAAAAGTAACAAAAATTTAATAAATAATTAAAAAACGTCGAGAGTGCAAGAATAATGCTAAAACTTGACGTTTTTTTTGATAATTTGCTATTGCAATAAATTTGTTTTATTGTTATGATAAAAATGTATACATTTAAATAAACCTTTACAAGGAGAAGAATATGATAGAATTTAGAAATGTTAATAAGGTATATAGTACGGGAACAGAAGCCGTTCATAATGCTAATTTTATGATTGAAAAAGGTGAATTTGCTTTTTTAGTAGGTTCATCAGGTTCACGGAAAATCTACCTTAATTAAACTCATATTAAAAGAGGAAGAACCTAGTTCGGGAAACATTATAATAAATGGAAAAGATACAACATTTTTAAAACAAAGTAGAGTTCCATACTTACGTAGAAGCATGGGAATAGTATTCCAAGATTTTAGGCTTTTACCAGATAAAACAGTATATGAAAATGTAGCGTTTGCGATGTATATAGTAAAAGCTACACCAAGACATATAAGAAGACAAGTTCCTATGGTACTTTCACTTGTGGGATTAAGTGGAAAAGCAAAAATGTATCCAAATGAACTATCAGGAGGAGAACAACAAAGGGTAGCATTAGCACGTGCACTTGTAAATAATCCATCAATGTTAATAGCAGATGAACCAACAGGAAACTTAGACCCAGATACAGCGTGGGATATTATGATGCTACTAAATGAAATTAATATGAGAGGAACAACTGTAATTGTTGCAACACATGCAAAAGATATAGTAGATAGAATGAAAAAAAGAGTTATACAAATAGAAAAAGGAAATATAGTAAGAGACGATAAAAAAGGTGGTTATGATAGTGAGATATAATGTTGTTAGTTATTTAATAGGAGAAGGCTTTAGAAACATATTTAAAAACAAGAAATCCACAGTTTCAGCTCTTACAACTATGTGCTTGTGTATGTTAATATTTGGATTATTTTTCATAGTGGGAGAAAACATAAACCATATAATGAATACAATAGAAGATGCTCAAGGAATGACAGTGTTTTTTAAATCTAGTGTAGAAGAAGAAAAAGTTACAGAATATGGTGTGAAAATAAGAGAACTGCAGGGAGTTAACAACGCACAATATGTATCTAGAGAAGAGAATCTAATTAATCTTAAAGAAGGTTTTAAAAATGATCCTAGCATATATGAAGGACTAGAATTTGAACAATTAGGTCCATCATATAAAGTTACATTAAATGATTTATCTAGAAACCAAGCGATTCAAAATGAAATAACTAGTATGGTTGGAGAAGACTTAGATGAAATAAGAAGTAGTAATGAAGAAATCGCACTCCTTATGGCAATAGCAAATGGAGTTAGGATGTTTACGTTTGCTCTATTAATTGTTTTAGTTATTATTTCTTTAGTTATTATAGGAAATACAATAAAATTAACTGTACATGCAAGAAGAAAAGAAATTTCAATTATGAAATATGTTGGTGCAACAAATGGATTTATTAGATGGCCATTTATTGTAGAAGGAGCACTTATAGGAATTACAGCAGCATTAATTACAATTTTAATTGTTGGACTAGCTTATAATGCACTAATACCAAGTTTAACAGAAACAATGGTTGTAAAGAAACTAGATATTACATTTGTTACATTTAATGAAATGTTTAGTATGATTATTATTGTTTACTTATTGTTAGGAATTGGTATAGGTACAACAGGAAGTATAATGTCTATGAGAAAATATTTAGAGGTATAAAGGAGTTTTGGCTATGAAGAAAAAAATATTAATAACTTTTCTTTTAATATCATTATGTTTTAATGTAACAATGTATTCTTTTGCTGCTAGCATAAAAGATTTAGAGCAACAAAAGAATGACGCACAAAATCAAAAAGATAAGCTTGAGGATGAAAAAAATCAAGTAAAAAAAGAGAAAAGTGAAGCCTTAAAAAGTATAGAACAATTACAAGGACAAATTTTAGATAGTGAAGATAAACTTGATAAGTTAAATCAAAGAGTAAAAGAATTGGAAAGTTCAATTGCTGTTAAAGAAAAAGAAATTAAAGAGGCAGAGGAGAAACAAGAAAAACAAGAAAACACATTGGAAAAAAGATTAATTGCACAATATAAGACAGGTAAAGTATCTTATTGGAGCATTTTGCTAAATCCAAGTAGCTTTTTAGATTTCTTTTCAAACTTACATAACATAGAGAAAATAGCCAAAATTGATGCTGAATTAATAGAAAATATAAAAATTGAAAAAGAAAATTTAGAAAAAGCAAAAGAAGAATTAAACAATCAAAAGAGTGAAGTTAAAACTGCAAAAGCGGAAGCTGAAAAAGAGAATACTATATTAAAAAATGCAAAAGCTGTAAAAAATAGTCAAGTAGCGAAGTTAAATGAAGAAGAAAAACAAATTCAAGCAAAAATAGATGAGTTTAATGCAGCAATTAAAAAAGCAGATGCAGAAATTGCAAAACAGCTTGAAGCATCTAACGGATACCAAGGAAGTTTTTCAGGGAAATTAAGTTGGCCAATATCAACTTCATCAGCAAATTGGAATATTATAACATCTGGATATGGCAAAAGAGACCAACCAACAGCTGGAGCTTCAACAAATCATAAAGCATTAGACATTGGAATAAGATATCAGCCTTTATATGCACCAGCAGATGGATATGTAGTAACAGCAAGAAGTGTTTCAGGCTATGGAAATTTTATTATGATTAAACATTCAAATACTTTATATACTTGTTATGGACATTTATCTTCTTTTGAAGTTAGAGCAGGACAAGAAGTAAAAAGAGGACAACGAATTGCAATATCAGGTGACACAGGTATTACAACAGGGCCACATTTACATTTTGAAGTACGTACAAATGGTACATCAAGTTCAAAAGTAAATCCACTTAACTATATTTCAGATGATGTATATTCAAGATTAATATTTAGAAATTAATTAATATAAAAAATCAATTAGGACGAAAAGATAATTCGTCCTAATTTAACATCTATTAAAATGTAAGAGGAAACAAAAGACTTAAAAATAAAGTCTAATATTATTTTGTGAAAATTTTATAAAATTATACTATAAAATTATTTTTGTAGTATAATAATTAAAGATTAGATTTATTGGAGGAAGAAAATGGAATATAATAAAAGACAAAACATTTATAAAATTATAATGCTAGTTGTATTGGTGGCTGTAATTACATTTATTTCAACATCAATATTTATGTACAATAATATTGGTGAAAAAGTTAAATATGTACCAGTATCATACAAAGATAATGGACTTTCTGGTTCGCTTGCAAGTATTAGAAAAATCATTGATCAAAAGTTTTTAGGAGAGATAGATGAAAATAAGATACTTACAGAAACTATAAAAGGATATGTAAATGGGTTAAATGATCCATATACAGAATATATGACAAAAGAAGAAATGCGGAGAATTTAGTTCAGATGTAATGGGCAACTATACTGGAATTGGAATTTATTTAACAAAAGATATTGAGAGAAATGTTATACTAATAATTTCTCCAATAAAAGATTCGCCAGCATATAAAGCTGGAATTTTACCAGGAGATATTATTACTAAAATAGATGGAGAAAGTTATACAGGAGAACAATTAACTGAAGCATCAAATAAAATTAAAGGAGAAGCTGGTACAATTGTAAAACTAGAAATTGTAAGAAATAGTCAAATTAAAGAAATTGAAGTTAAGAGAGAGCATATAAAAATTAACCATGTAGAAGCAAAACTAATTAATAATACTACAATTGGGTATATTGAATTTAACTCGTTTGATGAAGGATGTGCAGAGGAATTTAAAGAAAAAATAGAAGAATTAAAACGAAAAAATATTACATCATTAATTATTGATATTAGAAATAATGGTGGTGGACTTGTTAATGAAGCTCTTGATATTGCTGATTTTATAGTTGATAAAGATGCTACATTATTAATTACTACAGATAAAAATGGAAAAGAAGAAATAAGTAAAGCTAAAAATGATACTATAATTAATGTGCCAATAATTGTACTAACTAATAAGAGTACTGCAAGTGCATCTGAAATATTAGCAGGTGCATTAAGGGATAATGGAAAAGCTAAAATTGTAGGAGAAAAAACATATGGAAAAGGAGTTATTCAAGAATTGCTTACTTTAACGGATGGAAGTGGACTTAAAATAACTACTAATGAATATTATACTCCTAATAGAAATAAAATAAATAAAGTAGGAATTACTCCAGATGTAGAAGTAAATTTGGATGAAGTATCAGAAGGACAGTTAGATATAGAAGAAGCAAAGGATACCCAATTACAAAAAGCTATTGAAATGTTAATAAAATAGAAAGATAAAAAGCAGCAATACTTATTGTGATATAAGTATTGCTGCTTTTTATGTATAATGATATTAATATATTGACAAAATAATATATGTTAATATAAAATATAAAATAATATACTAAAGTAAAAATAAATATGAAAGGAGCAAAAGAAAAAATGAAAGAAAAGGGAATAACACTTATAGCATTAATGATTACAATAATATTACTTTTGATACTTGCAGGTGTGACAATCAACGTGCTAATATCGGATAATGGATTATTTAAAACGGCAGAACAAGCAGGAGAGAGTTATGAACAAGCTGCTGCAAAAGAAAAATTAGAAGCAGTATTAGTTGAGTTGCAAGCAGATAAAATAACAAAACCAGAATATAATGAAAACGATTATATAGATAATAAATTAAAACAAAATAATATGAAAGTAGAAGGAGATATAGCGATAGTAGATGAATGGCAATTTGAGCTAGATAGAGATGTTCCTAAAATAGCAAAGGAATTGCCTAAATTAACAAAGGAAGAAATGCTAAAACCAACAATTATAGATATAGATACAGAAATTAAAGAAGAACGGAATAACAGTAACTATTAAATTAAGAAACGAATATGAAGCAAAAATAGTGTATTCAATAAAAGAAGAAGGACAAACAGATAATTTAGAAAGGACATCAGAATTAACACAGCTAAATTATACATTTACTGGAATACAAGAAGGAAAAAAATATGAAATAACAGTAGATACAAAGAATGAATATGGACAGGCTTCAAGAACAATTATTGTAAAAACAGGTGGGATATCATCAAATCAAGATAGCTTAATAGCAGGAATTGAGAATATACAAAATAGTGGGTTTTATAAAATAAATGTAGAAGGAAAAACAACAGAAGAAACAAAAGAAGTAGCATATAACATACATGCAATTGTATATAAAGGAAATTTAAATTTAAATGGAACTAATAATGTAGAAGGTGCAACTCTAGCGAATAATATATATGAATTTGGTGATAAAACAATAGATGTAGGTATTGAAACAGGCTATGCAAAAAATATGGTAATACTTAAAGTTGAAGGAAACTTAACAATTAGCCAAGGAGTAACTTTAACAGCCTGTAAGAGCGATAATGGATATGGTGGCCCAAAAGGAATGCTAATTTATTGTACAGGAAAACTAACTAATAATGGAACAATTAGTATGACAGCAAGAGGGGCAAAAGCAGAAGGGCAAGATGTATTTTTATGGAAAAATACAAATGGAACATTTGAGTATGTACCAGCAGATGGTGGTAAACGGTGGCGATGCTGTTAAGGTTACGAGTAAATCGACTGGTCTAGTAGGATTACAAGGAACAAATGGAAGCAATAGACAAACTGGTGGTGGACGGATCTGGTGGATCTACACAGGGAGATTCTTCGGTAACATCTTATACTACTGTTTCTGGTGCTGGAAGTTCTGGAACATCTTATTCTGGAGGTTCTCGGTGGAGGTGGAATTAATAGAAATGGAGGTACTCTTACACCTGCTCCGAGCGGAGAAGAAAATGGTGGAGCAGGTGGAGCTGCCTTGGGTTATAGAGAAGTAAGCTCTTGGTATAGTAGACGTGCTGGTGGAGGAGCTGGAAATCCAGGTGGAAAAGGAGCTGAAAATGGATTAGGTAACTCTAGTAACGGAACGGGCGAAAATGGAACAGGAGGATTATTAATTGTATACGCAAATATTTTTGAAAACTATGGAAAAATTGAGTCAAATGGCTCAAAAGGAGGAAAAAGTTCTGGAGAATCTGCGGGAGGAAGTTCTGGAGGTGGTTCTATTAACATTTTCTATAATAAATGTATAAAAGATGGACTTGTTGAAGCGATAGGTGGAGAGTCAAGTGGATATGTTGGAGGAGCAAATGGAGGAAAAGGAGGAGATGGAACTACGTCAATAGGAAATGTTTCTACAGGAAATTATGTAGAGGACTAATCAAAAATTAAATAAATAATACAAAAGACCAAAAATTACCAGGTAAAAAGACTTGATTTTTACCTGGTAAAT
>CAQUUC010000006.1 GCA_948896235.1 uncultured Clostridia bacterium | reverse complement strand
CAGAAATAACAATTGAGGTAAATCCTGGAACTGTAACAAAAGAAAAACTACAAGTTTATAGAAGAAGCGGGATTAATAGACTTAGTATAGGCTTACAAAGTACAGATAATAGTTTATTAAAACAAATCGGAAGAATTCATACATATGAGCAGTTTATAGATACATATAATTTAGCAAGAGAAGTAGGTTTTAAAAATATAAATGTAGACTTAATGTTAGCACTTCCAAACCAAACAATAAAGGTATTAGAGGATAGTGTACAAAAAGTAATAAACTTAAAGCCAGAACATATATCTGTATATTCGCTTATATTAGAAGAAGGAACAAAATTATGTGATTTAGTAAAAAATAAAGAACTTAATTTATTAGATGATGAACTTGAAAGAGATATGTACTGGAAAGTAAAAGAAAAGCTAGAACAAAGTGGATATAATCATTACGAAATATCAAACTATGCAAAATATGGATATGAATCGAAGCATAATTTAAATTGTTGGAGACAAGAAGAATATATTGGTATAGGACTTGCGGCACATTCCTATGTAGATGGGGTTAGATATTCTAATACAGAAGACATAGATGAGTATATAAACACATATAAATTACGTAAGAATATTAATATAACTATTCATGAAAAACAAAATTCTATTGAAAAACAAAAGGAATATATGATATTAGGTTTAAGAAAAATAGAGGGAGTAAAGATATCTGATTTTAAAAATAAATTTACTCGGAAATCCATTATATATATTTAGAAAAGAGTTAGACAAACTAGTAAAAGAAGAGCTAATAGAAGTAGATATGGATAATATTAGATTAACTAATAAAGGCTTAGATTTTGCAAACTTAGTATTTGAAGAGTTTGTATAACAAAAAAAAATATTTGCAAAAATTAACATAATGTGATAAAATTACAACTGGTAACTTTCAACATAGTTTTGGGTGTGTTATTATACACCGAAAGGAGAAGAATATGGACAACAAAAAAATCAATGTGGCAATTTGCGGTTACGGTAACCTTGGAAGAGGTGTCGAAAGAGCAATCACAAGAAATCCGGACATGGAGCTGGTAGGCATCTACACGAGGAGAGATCCGGCTGAGGTAGAGTCGATTACAGGTGTAGCTGTTTACAATATTTGCGGCCTGTTAAGCGAAGAGTGCCAGAAAAAGATCGATGTTCTGATTCTATGCGGAGGTTCTGCGACAGACTTGCCTGAACAAGGCCCTACTTTTGCAGGGAGGTATAACACCGTCGACAGCTTTGATACTCATGCGAAG
Organism: uncultured Clostridia bacterium; assembly: GCA_948896235.1. Taxonomy (GTDB): domain Bacteria; phylum Bacillota; class Clostridia; order TANB77; family CAG-508; genus RGIG8482. The sequence goes on along the minus strand of CAQUUC010000006.1, from coordinate 76,243 downwards.
ATTCCTGAGTATTTTGCAGCTGTTAACAAGATGGCGTTAGGAGCAGGCAATACAGCGATCATCTCTACTGGCTGGGATCCGGGAATGTTTTCAAAGAACAGGCTTGAGATTGATGCTATTTTGCCGGAAGCAAAGTTGTATACCTTCTGGGGACCGGGTGTAAGCCAGGGGCATTCTGATGCGATAAGAAGACTTGAAGGCGTGAAGGATGCAAGGCAGTACACAATGCCTGTTGAAGAAGCAATGAATCAGGTAAGAAACGGAGAAAATCCAGTTCTGTCCGTAAGACAGAAGCATACGAGAGTATGTTATGTCGTAGCGGAAGAGGGGGCTGATACAGCCGAGATAGAAAGGAAAATAGTAACAATGCCTAACTATTTCGATGAGTATGATACCACTGTTTACTTCATTACTGATGAGGAGATGAAGGCAAAACACAGCGGAATGCCTCATGGCGGAAGTGTGATTGGCTGTGGCGTGACAGGAGAAGGAAACAATCAGGTGGTGGAATATTCTTTAAAGCTTGCTTCTAATCCTGAGTTTACTGGATCTGTCCTTGTTGCATATGCGAGAGCTGCTTATCGTATGAACCAGATGGGCTTATATGGTGCAAAGACGGTGTTCGATGTGGCTCCGGCGATGCTCAGCCTAAAAACGCACGAGGAAAGGCTTAAGATGTTGTAAGAAAGAGACTGGCGGTCGTATGACCGCCTTTTTATATTCTAGTAAAAGATTGTTAATAATAGTATAACAAAAATTCTTATAATGAAAAGAAAAACATTGACAATATAATATTGGTTAATATAAACTATAGACAGTAAAAAGGTATAAAAAGAAATGCAAAGATAATAATAAAACTAAGGAGGAATAATTAAATGTACAAAAGTAAAAAACAAAAGGGTATTACATTGATTGCCTTAATAATTACAATAATAATTCTATTAATACTTGTAGGAGTAACAATAAATGTATTCGTAGGAGATAATGGACTATTTAATACAACAAAGCAAGCAGGAGAAGAATATACAAAGTCTCAACTAAAAGAAGAATTAGAAATAGAGATTGCAAATATACAAAGTAAAAAGATAGCAAGTGGAGAAGAAATATCAAGAGAAGATTTATGGGAATTAGAAAAAATAGGAGCAACAATGATTTCTGTTGGAACACCAGCAGAAGGAGAATATAAAGATTATAATTTTACAGTAGATGAAAATTATATAGTTACAATAGGAGAAAAAAGTAATATAATAAAGCCAGAGATACAACTTACTAAAAATACAGAAGAGATAGTAGAAGAAGTAACAATAAAAGTAAAAGTAACAACAGAAATTGGAACGATAATATCTATAACAAAGCCAGACGGTACTATAACTACAGAAACAGAATTTGAATATAAAGTAAGAGAAAATAAAACATATAGATTTTTAGCAATAGGAAGTAATGGAGCAAAATCAGTAGCCAGCATAGAAATAGCAAATGTAAAAGAAATAGTAGCAAAGCCAATAATAGAATCAAATTATGGATATCCGATATTAACATCAAAAGGTATAGTAAATAATGGACTTACTACTATAACATATGATGAAACCAAAGAAGGATTAGAAAATTTCTATAGTATAAATGATGGAAATACTTGGATAAAATACACAGGACCATTTAACACAATGCAATCTACAACAATCAAAGCTAAATCTGTTAAAAATGGTAATATTGTATCTGAAGCAAGTATAGAAGTTTCAATTCCAGAAGATGCACTAGGTGTATTGGCATATGATGGAGATGAAACAACATACGATGGGGCAACAGGAGATGACTATTATAATCGATATCTTTTGGTAGAACCATCAGTAATTGGTAGAAACATTAAGGTTATTATGAAAAGTTGGAATCCAAGTTGGTGTGTTGCAGACGGAGCATTTGTTTTAGAAAATGGTAATATAGTTAGTTTTGGACACATAACTAGTGGAGAATTTAATTCTATGGTTGAAATTCCTGAAAATACTGTAAAAATCATGTTTGGTGTTCAAAAAAACACGGGGATATATGAAATACAACTAGTAACAATGGAACCACTTATAGAATCTAATGGATATCCAATTTTAAAATCAACAGGTGTAAGTATGAATAAAAATATATCTATAACATTTGATAAAGAAGAGGGATTAGAAAACTATTATAGTATAGACAATGGAGCAACTTGGAGTATATATACAGGAACCTTTAAAGTAGATACTTTAGATGGAATAAGAGCGAAGAGCGTAAAAAATGGTATTATATTATCAGAATCTAATAAAATTATTGACTCACCTTCAGATGCGCTTACTATTGAAGCATTTGATGGAGATGAGACAACAGCAATTTTTGGAAATGTAAATGATCGGTAATATTAGATATATATATATTGATCAATCAGTAATTGAAAAGAAGTTTAGAATTATATTAAAAAGTATAAGTGGAAGTTATTGCTTTGGACATTGTTATTTTGTATCAAAAGATGGAAAAGAAGAGGAATTTGTTGGAGGGTATTATCCAAATTCACTTGATGCTACTTTTACTATTCCACAAGATACTGTAAAACTTAAATTTTCTTTCCAAAGAAATTTTGGTATTTACGAAATACAATTAGTTGATTGAAATATGAAATAAAAATAAGATGTTGGAGAATATATTTTCTTCAACATTTTTTTATAATTAAGGAATTAAAACATATCTATTGAAAAAAAGTTCTCTTTATGATATAAGTTAATAAGGAAAAATATATATTAAAGAAAGAAGAACCATGAAAAATATAAAAGATTATAACCTAGAAGAGTTAAAAAAAGAATTTATATCCTTAGGTGAAAAACCATATAGAGCAGAACAAGTATTTAAATGGTTATATGTGGCAAATGTTACATCCTTTGATGAAATGAGCAATATATCATTAGAGTTACGTAATAAACTAAAACAAGAATTTACAATATGTACATATAATATATTAAAAAAACAGGAATCAAGTGATGGCACAAAAAAGTATTTATTTGATGTATTAGATGGAAATGCTATTGAAACAGTATTAATGAGTTATCATCATGGATATACTATATGTGTATCTTCACAAATTGGATGTAAAATGGGATGTAAGTTTTGTGCATCTACGGGGATACAATTTGTAAGAAGTTTAACTTCTGGTGAAATTGTAGAACAAATCCTTGCAGTCGAAAGAGATACTGGAATTAAAATATCAAATATAGTATTTATGGGAATAGGGGAACCTTTTGATAATTATGACAATGTATTAAATGCAGTTAGAATAATAAATAATCCAAAAGGTCTAAACATAGGAGCACGTCATATAAGCATTTCTACAAGTGGAATAGTTCCTAGAATTTATGATTTTGCAAATGCAGATATGCAGTGTACATTGTCCATATCGCTTCATGCTACAACGGATGAACTAAGAAGTAAAATGATGCCTGTAAATAATGCATACAACATAGAAGAATTAATGAAAGCGTGTAAGTATTATATAGAAAAAACAAATAAAAGAATTTCTTTTGAATATGCGTTAGCAAAAGATAATAATGAATCAATAGAGGATGCAAAAAAATTAGTTAAATTGTTAAAGGGAATGATATGTCATGTGAACCTTATACCAATTAACAAAATAGAAAATGGGAAATTTACAAAATCTACAAATGAAAATATTTTAAAATTTAGAGATTACTTAAATGAGAATGGAATAGTAGCAACAGTAAGAAGAGAATTAGGTTCAGATATAGATGCAGCCTGCCGGACAACTTAGAAGAAAGAACTTAAAAAAATAAGGAGGAACAATGAAGGTTTTTGCAAATTCAGATGTTGGAAAAGCAAGAGATATTAACGAAGATTTTTACTATATATCAGATGGACAAACTTATTTAAAACTATACATATTAGCAGATGGTATGGGTGGATATAATGGTGGAGAAATAGCAAGTAAACTTGCTACAATATCTGTTAAGGGATACATAGAATCAAATTTTAATAAAATTGAACATACAAAAGAAGCAATAATTGAGCTTATAAAAAATGCAATTGAATATGCAAATATGGTAGTATATGAAAAAGCAAAAGAATGTGAAGAACTATCTAATATGGGTACTACTATAGAAGTTTTGGTAATATATAATAATAAGTTGTTTATTGGACATATTGGAGATTCAAGAATTTATCGAATTAGGAAAAATATAATAAGAAAATTAACAGAAGACCATAGCTATGTACAAGAATTAGTAAAGGATGGAACAATAACAAAAGAAGAGGCAAAAAATCATCCTAAGAAAAATATGCTTATGAAAGCACTCGGATGTACACCTTATGTTGAGCCGGATTTAGCTATTAAAGGATTTTTAAAAGATGATATAGTTATAATGTGCTCAGATGGTTTAACAAATATGTTAAGCGAAGAGGAAATATATAGTATTGTTTTACAAAAGGTTGATAATACTAGTAATATTTTAATAAATCGAGCAAATGAGCTTGGGGGATATGATAATATTACAGTTATAGTAGTTTATAATGATTAATAAATTTCTAAGGGGAGAAGAATTATGAATTTAGAAGGTAGATTGATTGCAAATAGATATGAAATAATAGAAAATGTTGGAAATGGTGGAATGGCTACAGTTTATAAAGCGAAAGATCATATACTTAATAGATTTGTTGCAGTAAAAGTATTAAGAGATGAATTTACAACAGATAATGAATTTATAAAAAGGTTTCGTTCAGAAGCGCAAGCTGTAGCAAGTTTAACAAATCCAAACATAGTAGCTGTATATGATGTAGGAAATGAAGGAAACTTATATTATATTGTTATGGAACTTGTGCAAGGAAAAACTTTAAAAGAAGTAATACAAGAAGAAGGAAAACTATCATGGAAATGGACTGTAAAAGTTGCAATTCAAATAGCTCAAGCTTTAGAAACAGCTCATAAAAATAATATCATTCATAGAGATATAAAACCACATAATATTATAATAACAGAAGATGGAATGGCTAAGGTTACAGATTTTGGAATTGCAAAAGCAGTATCAAATTCTACTATAACAGCCTTTGGAACAACACTTGGCTCTGTACATTATTTTTCACCAGAACATGCAAGGGGAGGATTTACTGATGCAAAATCTGACCTATATTCTTTAGGGATAGTTATGTATGAAATGTTAACAGGAAGAGTACCATTTGAGGCAGATACACCAGTTTCAGTGGCACTAATGCATATGCAAGAAAAAGCAATTGAGCCTATTACATTAAATCCTACTATTCCTTTATCTGTAAATAAAATTGTAATGAAAGCAATGCAAAAAGATGGAAATTTGCGTTATCAAAGTGCAAGTGAAATGTTAAGGGATTTAAATATGGCAATCAAAAACCCAGATGGAAATTTTGTATTTATAAAAGATGTAGAAAATGATTTTCCAACACAAAAAATACCAACAATGCAAGGAAAAGAAGTAAAGACAGAAAAAAGAAAAAAAGAGAACAAGTTTATATCATTTATAAAAAAGCATAAAGTAATATCAAGTATAGTTGGAGGCATATTATTATTTGTATTAACAATAGGAATAACATATTTTGGATTAAAACTTACACAAGTAAAAGATGTACAAATTCCTAATTTAGTTGGAAAGACTACAGAAGAAGCAAAAGCTATAATGAAGGATGTAAAACTTATATATACAGAGCTTGAGCCACAATTTAGCCCAGATGTTGAAGCTGGACGTATAATAAGTCAAACACCAAACTTTATGGAAAATTATAAAGTAAAAGAAAAAACAGAAATAAAAGTAGTAATAAGTAAAGGCCAAGAAATGACAAAAGTTCCAAAAGTAGTGGGAATGAAAAAGGAAGAGGCAATATCTGCTTTAGAAGAAGCACATCTAATTGCCGAAATAATAGAAGAAACCTCTAAGACAGTAGAAGAAGGGTATGTAGTAAGCCAAGAAACTAAAGAAAATACTGAAATAAGTGCTGGAGAAACTATAAAAATACATGTAAGTACAGGTACAGGGATAGAACAAGTAAGTATGCCTTATGTAATTGGAAAAACTGAAGCAGAAGCAAAAAAGGCAATAGAAGATAGTAAATTAAAAGTAAAACAAGTAATATATGAAGAAGATAAAACAAAAGATGATGGGAAAGTTCTAAAACAAGATAAAGAAGCGGGTTCAACACTTGATGAAGGAACAGAGGTAATAATTACAGTAAATAAAATAGAACAACTAAAAACAGGAAAGGTAAAAATAAACTTAAAGTCATTAACAGGTGGTTATGCAGAAACTACAGGGAATACTGTAACTACTACTAAAAAAACAGTAGATGTTGAAGTAAAAGTTGGAGAGGACAGTGTATTTAAAGGAACAAAATCTAAAAATGATACATTTGAAGTAGAAGTGAGCGGAATTGGCACTATAACGGTAAAAGTTTACTTAGATGGAATTTTAGGAAATAGACAAAAACAATTGAACTTGAACTCTACAAATCAAATAGTTTTTGAATAAAATATTTAAATATAGGAATAGAAAGAAAATTAAGTTTTCTACTATTCCTATTATTTTTGTGAAAATAACATATTGATATATATTGGAAAAAATATTATACTTAAAATTATAATATATATTTGTATAAAATTAAAAATAATGATAAAATAAATGTGTTAATACGAATAGGAGGGAAAATGCTAAAAGGAGTTATTGTAAGTAATATTTCTAATCTATATATAGTAGAAGCAGAGGGTAAGAATTATGAATGTAATGCGAGAGGAAAATTTAAAAATATAGATATTATACCTGTAGTTGGGGATAGAGTAAATATAGAAGTTTTAGATAATAATAAAAATACTGCTGTTATTAGTGAAATATTAGAAAGAGATAATTATATTAAAAGGCCAAAGCTTGCAAATCTTAATAAATTAATACTAGTAGTATCTGTAAAACAACCAAAACCAGATTTATTAATGCTTGATAAACAATTAGCTTTTGTTGAATTTTTAAATTTAGAGGTTTGTATTGTTATTAACAAGATAGATTTAGAAAAAGAAGAAAAAATTAAAGAAATTCAAAAATTATATACTGAGATTGGATATAAAGTAATTATTACAAACGCTAAAGACGGACAAGGAACAGATAAATTACATAAAGAACTATTAAATTGTATAAGTGCTTTTTCTGGAAATTCTGGAGTACGGAAAATCTAGTTTATTAAATTCAATATTTAAGGAAACTTTAACAGAAGAAGGAGAGATAAGTTCTAAAAATAAAAGGGGAAAAAATACTACAACTCAAATTAAGTTATATAAGATAGATGAAGATACATATATAGCTGATACTCCAGGTTTTGCTACATTTGATGTATATGAAATAGAAAAAGAGAACTTATATAAATATTTTAGGGAATTCGTAGAATTTGAGAAACAATGTGAATTTGTAGGATGTACACATATAAAAGAACAAGAATGTGGAATAAAAAAAGCATTAGAAGAAGGAAAAATATCAAGTTCAAGATATGAAAATTATATTAAAATATATAATGATTTAAAAGATAAGGAGGAACATAAATGGTAGAAATATCAACATCACTACTATCAGTAGAAAAAGAAAAAAGTATTAAAGTAATTTATGATTTAGAAGTAGCTCATACAGATTATTACCATATAGACGTTATGGATGGAGAATTTGTAGAAAATGATACAAGAGAACTTATGAAGTCACATATAGAGGTGATTAAGCAAATATCAAATATACCAATAGATGTACATTTAATGGTACAAAATGTAAAAGAATATGTAGACGAATATTTAGATATAAGGCCGAATATTATAACTTTTCAATATGAGGCACTAAAGGATAAAGACGAAGTTAAAAGCATTATAGATTACATAAAGAGAAATAATGTAAAAGTAGGAATAGCTATTAAACCAGCTACAAAATTAGATGAAATATATGAATTTTTACCATATATTCATATGTTACTTATAATGACTGTTGAGCCAGGAAAAGGTGGACAAGCGTTAATTCCAGAAACACTTGATAAAGTAAGAATTTTAAAAAGTTACATTAATGGAAATAATTTAGAAGTAGATATAGAGGCAGATGGAGGAATTAAATTAGAAAATATAAAAGCTGTGAAAGAGGCAGGAGTAGATATAGCTGTTGTTGGAACAGGTATTATTAAAACAGATAATTACAAAGAAACAATAACAAAATTAAAAGAATAAAAAAGTGTTGCAATTAATTGCAACACTTTTTATTTTCATTATTTTGCTTCTACAGTTTTTTCTTTTTTAGTTCTTTTAAATACATATGAAAGTAGAGTTCCAAATCCAACTAAGCTAACAATTATAGTAACAATTGTACCAACATAAGGGATTTGTTCTAGTACCCAAAGTATTAATGTAACTACTACTAAAGTAACTATTGTTAAATATTTTTTGCTAAAATTAAATTTTTCTTTTGCTTTAAAGGTAATGCAAGTTGTAGTGATTGCAAATGAAATAGACAGCATTAGCATAAATACAGCAAATATAGCAAATGCAAGTGAAATACCAATATAGCTAAATAATAGTGCAAAGCTTACAAATATTGCTACAATAAAAGCTAGTAAACCAATTCCAAAAGACATTAAAGCAGGTTTTCCAATGTAATTTTTAGAATCTTCTATAAATTTTGGAGCAAGCCAAGCAATTAATAAAAATACTACAACAGTAAATAAAATAGTTTCTAATAGATCCATTACTTTATCTAATATAATACTTACTACAGATTTTGAATCTACAAAATTTTGTAGGTTAGAGTAATGAATTTCTCCTTGTACTAATTCCTTTGACAATTCTAATTCTTTATTACTTGAATAATTTAAATTTCCATATACTATAGCAGAAGAACCAGATGTAGTTTCGAAATTGAAATTATCTGCTTCAACAAAAGCATCTCTTCCAGCTCCACCTTTAAAGTTAAATGTATTTGCACCAACTCTTAAATCTCTAATCATAAAAGAATTATAATTCATATTAATTATATTTCCAGCAGCATATAAGTCATTTGCTGCACCATTTAAATTTAATTCATTTGCACAAGCATAGATTGATTGAACAATGTATGAATTTTCACTAAAAGTTACTTTATCTCCAAATACAAATAAAGAACCATTAACTCTACCAGTAATTTCGACATTTCTTCCAAAAATGAAAACATTACCATCTACATATTTGTCCATCACAACATTATTATCAAATAAATATAAATCTCCATTATATATTTCTGGTGTGGGTTGAGATGTACCTTGGTTATTTTCACCTTCAGTTACTGGAGCAGTTTCTTCCGTTGGTGTTTGAACCTCACCTTCTGTTGTTCTTGCATTATCACCAGGAACTATATCGTTAGTTGCAAAACTTAAAGTAGAGATAAGCATAATGATGCAAGTTAATAATACAAGTAATTTTACCTTATTTTTTAACATAAAAAATCCTCCTAAATAAATTTATTTTATATGCTAAATCATATAACTAAATAAAGTGTTTGTCAACAAAAAATGCCCTAAATAATGTTAATTATTATATAAAAAAGAGGTAGTAACTACTTTTTTGTTACAACCTCTTTTTGTAAATAGTAAGCACAATTGGAAGCAGGAGTTACTGTTATTAAAGATACATTTTCAAAACAGCACTTACCGTCTTTTTGATAAACACAATTCGCAGAACAATTTATGTTTGTCAAAACAATCACCTCTTTTTAAAGGCTAGTATTTGTATATAAACCGATTTTATGCACAATTCGTTTATTATTTATTATCTTTTTTAGAATGCCAAGTTTTACAATATTTTTGTAATGCGCAAATTTCACATTTTGGCCTTCTTGCATCACAAGTATTTCTACCATGCCATACAAAAAGATGATTAATATCTTTCAGATATTCTTTTGGGAAAATTTTTAATAAGTCTTGTTCAATTTTTTCAGGGTCATTCTTATCTGAAAGTCCAAGTCTATTGGAAATTCTTTTGGCATGTGTATCAACAGCAATTCCTTCGGCACATCCAAAAGCTTCAAGCATAATAACATTTGCACATTTTCTTCCAACACCAGGAAGAGTTATTAATTCTTCTATTGTAGAAGGTACTTTACCGATTAAATTCATCTATAATTCTTTTGGCACAAGCTTTTATATTTTTTGCTTTGTTTTTATAAAAACCACAAGAATGAATTAAGTCTTCTAATTCAAGAGTATCAATATTTACAAAAGCTTCAGGAGTATTACACCTTGAAAATAGAGCAGGGGTAACTTTATTTACTCTTTCATCTGTACATTGAGCAGAAAGCATAACAGCTATTACCATTTCAAAAGGAGTATTAAAATCTAAACTACAAGTAGCATCAGGATAGGTATCTTTTAATATATTTATTAGTTCTATAATTTCATCTTTATTTAATTTCATTCTATCACCTTTTTTCGATATATTAATATAATATAAGTAAGGATTGGAGGTAAGGTATTATGTTTGGAATACTTAAAAAAACGTGTGGAGTATGTCTTATAGGTTTAGGACTTGGGATTTTACTTGTTTTATTACTTCCAGTAACAGGGTGGCTATTTTTAATTGGAGTGGCAATCTTAATCTTAGGTTTAATTTGGCTTTCGTGTTAAATATAGAAGAAGGAGAGTGTTATATATGCAAATAGTAGTAAAAAAAGTACCTAAATTTTTAAGGGGTTTTGTTAAACTAATCTTTGGAATAAAAGAATAGTACTACATAAGAATAAAACAAAAAAAGTAGGTTATGCCTACTTTTTAATATATTCTTTATGCTCTTTTAACTTTTCCTGCACGTAAGCATTTAGCACATACAGATATTCTTTTTGGTTCTCCATCTACCATAGCTTTTACACTTCTAATATTTGGTTTCCAAGTTCTTGTTGATCTTTTACTAATATGAGAACGAGTTATACTTAATTTATTTCCATGAGCTAAAGTTTTTTCACATATTTCACATTTTGCCACTTTAAATTGCACCTCCTATAAAGTTAATAAATTGTCTACTTGCTAGTTTAACATATATTATGAAAAAAAACAAGACTTTGATGCAAAAAAAATTACGAAAAAATTTATGTATAATATAAAATTATGATTTTATTAAATTTTATTAAAAAAATATTGTAAAATTTAAATTACGTGGTAAAATATGTTTAATAAAAAATAGGAGGTAATAAAATGGAATTAAAAGGATCAAAAACAGAGCAAAACTTAATGGAAGCTTTTGCAGGAGAATCTCAAGCGAGAAATAAATACACATATTTTGCAAGTAAAGCCAAAAAAGAGGGATATGAACAAATAGCTGCTATATTCCAAGAAACTGCGGATAATGAAAAAGAGCATGCAAAAATGTGGTTTAAATTACTTAATGGAGGAGAAATATCAGATACAGCTGAAAATTTAAAAGCGGCAGCTGCTGGAGAAAACTATGAATGGACAGATATGTATGATAAATTTGCAAAAGAAGCAAAAGAAGAAGGATTTAACCATATTGCATTTTTATTTGAAGAAGTTGCAAAAATTGAAAAAGAACATGAAGCAAGATATTTAAAATTATTAGAAAATGTAAAAGATGGACTTGTATTTTCTAAAGATGGAGATAGAATTTGGAAATGTAGAAATTGTGGACATATAGTAATTGGAAAAGCTGCACCAGAAGTTTGCCCAGTATGTGCACACCCAAAAGCTTATTTTGAAATAAAAGCAGAAAATTATTAGAATATGAGACATAAAAGTCAGTAAGTAAAAATACTTACTGATTTTTTTATTAAATCAAGAAATTTTATAAAATTAATAGCATTATAAATATTATTAATGATTTAAAATTGATTTTTTTAGAAAAATATAGTATAATAATAGTATAGTAGCAATAAAGTGAATTTTTATAAAGAAAGGACTAAAACAATATGAAAGAGACAAACAATGTAACAGCCAGCCAACAGGACTCAAGAGCATTTCGGACAGAGCATTTGATTATTCTGCAGTTAGGTACTTCGTACACTTATGGAATCTTTGAGATTCCTGAAGAGTACAGATATCTTCCGAGCAGGGAGCTGGTAGAGGATCCCAGTAAGATTAAAAAACTTTTGGAGAGTAAAAATGGAATTGCCGATATACACTCCGAAGGTAGTGTTAATGCTCTCACACTTCATGAGGTGTCAAATTACCGTGAAGAAGTAGTTCGTGCTTTTATGGAAAGAGCGAAAGAGCTGGGAATTAATCTTTACCTTGAGTTATTGTTTTGAGTGTGAGAAGAATTTCAGTCCTAAAACACAGGTGGCGTCCTAAGGATGCCACCTGTGTTTTATATATTCATTGTTTTCATTTCTTCATTTCTTTTAATCTTCTTAGTAGTAGTTTTTATTAATTCTTTATCTGTTAATATCATGTGTTTAATATATTTGTATGGAGGAAAGGTTTTATTTATTTCCTTTATTTTATCCCAAATAATTTTTTCAAGTTCTACTTCTTGAATATTTGGATATTTTTCATTTATAAACTCTTTGTTATAAACAATTTTAACAGAAAGTTTAATATCATTTTTATCTTTATTATCAGGAATACCAAAGACCATACATTCTTCTACTTCATCAAGTCTATTAATTAAAACTTCTATTTCTTCAGGAAATACCTTTTTACCATTTTTTAAAACGATCATATCTTTCTTTCTACCAGTAATAAATAAGAAGCCTTGTTTATCCATATAACCTAAATCACCAGTATAAAACCAACCATCTCTTAATACTTCATTTGTTGCTTCAGGATTTTCATAGTAACCAAGCATTACATTTGGACCTTTTACTCTAATTTCACCAATACCATCTGTATCTTTATTTATAAATTCTATTTCTACATTTTCCATTGGAAAACCAATAGAACCATATTTTGTTTTTACAGAATTTTCGGCAGCAATAACAGGGGAGGTTTCTGTTAGACCATATCCTTGGGCTACTTGTATTCCTAATTCATTAAATCCTTTAGCTACTTTTTTATCAAGTGGGGCACCACCAGATATAACAAATCTTAAATGTCCACCTAATTCATTAATAATACTTTTAAATAATTTTTTTCTAATATCAATATGTAATTTTAATAATAAATTACTAACTTTTTTTGCAATATTTACTACTTTTGTTTTACCTTGTTTTTCGATACCTTGTTCAACCTTTTTATAGATTGCTTCTACAAGTAATGGAACACCAACAAATACACTAACTTTATATTCTTTTAAGTTTTGGGCTACATATCTTAAACCATCAGGAAATGCAGTTTGTACACCACAAGCAAGCATAACGATTAATTCTGTTGAACCAAATATATGGTGACAAGGTAGAAAGGCAAGGTTAACATCACTAGGGAAAAGGCCTTCTACTAATTGCATTGCATATACATTAGAAGCTATGTTGTTTTGAGAAAGCATAACAGCCTTTGATTTTGAAGTGGTTCCTGAGGTAAATAACAAAATATTCATTTTATAAGAATCAATTTCTTGGTTAATATAGTCTTTATTTCCAGCATCAACTAATTTTTTTCCTTCTTCTAATAGAGTTGGTATATCAAGATAATTTTCTAATTTTCTCATACAGATATATTCTTGTAAGTTTGTATTATTTCTTCTTTTAATTTCTTCTATATTATCAACATATTTTTCATCAAAAACGACTACATCGGCTTTGCTTCTTTCTAAACAACTTTCTAACTCGTCAACTTGTAATTCTTTATCTAAAGGAATAGATAGTATTCCACCTAATAAATTAGCAAGATGCGTAATTGTCCATTCATAGCTATTTCTTCCAACAATTGCAATTCTTTTATCTTTAAAACCTAAATCAAAAAATTTAGTACCAAGACAATTTACTTCATCTAATAATCTTTTATATGATACATTTTCATATTGTACTTTTTTATCTACTTTGTGTTTTAGAATAAAAGCAGTATTATCTTTATAAACTTTAGCTGAATTATAAAGAATTTCCTTTATATTTTTAAATTCTGTGGCATTAAAATATTTTTCCATAAATAACAAATTCCTCTCTTTATAAATATACATTATTTGAAAATTTATATTTATTTAATACTAAATTATCATATATTAAAGCAAAATGTCAAGGAAATGACCAGTACGTATAAAAAATATATAATGATATATATAAATTTAGTTAAAAATATTGATTATTTTGAATTTGAATTATAAAATTAATCTAAAATAAGATTAAACATTATTAAAATAATAAAATGATAACTATACATAGATGAATTTTAGGAGTGGAAATTGATGTATGTATAAGTAAGAAATGGAGAATAAGATTATGTTAATATCTCTTTTGTTATTTAACTTTTGGTTTACTATTGTTATAATATCATCATTAATAGGATGTATACTTTTTATAGTTTCAATAATATTATTTTTAAAAAAGAAAAATTCTCAAAATAGTGGAAAATTTACTACTAGAAAGGGAATAGCGATAGTGATTTTTGTAGTAAGTTTACTTTTTCTATTTCCTTTAGGTATTACTATAACAGGTGAAGTAATTGTTTCTGAAATGCAAAATTCAAAAGATAAGAAAATAATAGAAGCTATTGAAAATAAGATTATTGTGCAAGAAAATGAATGGAAATATGGTTTTGAATATAATGGTAAATATCTAGTTCCATTAAACATTTTAATGAATTCTGACAATTATGAAATTAGTGGTAAATTCAAGAATTTAGAAAAAATAGGAGCTTTAGTCATAGAAAATTCATATAAATATTACTCCTTTTATAAGATTAGCAATGATAGTGGATATAATATATATTATGTAGGATATGAATCTTTTGTTGGGAACGATTATTATTCAAGAACTTTTGTAGATAAAAATGAATATGAGTCAATTTTAAATTATTATAATACTTCTAATTTTTCAGTAAGTGCATTATGGAAATCGGCTCCCGAAATTAACTTAAGAAATAGTTCAAAAAAATTAAATTTGAATATTAACGATAAATGTGAAAAATTGATAGAATTGTTTCATAATGTTTTAGATGATGTTTCTAATAAAAAACGAGTTAGTACTTCAGTTAAAGGTGATTATGAATGTATGTTATTTACCCTTAAATCAAATGACAATGTTTTTACTGTTGATTTATGCGTATATACTAGAAAGGATGAAATGATAGTATATTTAAATGAATACAAAGTTGAAAATGAAATAGTTGAGAAATATAAAGAGATATTATTTTCTTTGATAAATGATTCACAAACTGAATTATTACAACAAATATAATATTGATTAGATTTGTTCATAAAAAGTACATAAATTAAAAAGGCTTCAAAAATGAAGTCTTTTATTAATTAAAATTAAATAATATAGATCACAATTTTTTTAGTTATTAAAGAATAACCTATATCTATATGTAAAAGTACAAAGTTATTATGAAATTTACAGTTCTATAAAAATATAATAAATAGTTGACAAATAAAAAAAATATTATATAATAAATACAAACAAAAATTCGTAATAACTGTGAGGAATTTTTATGAAAGATAGAATAGATAATATATTAGTAGAAAAAGGATATTTCGAAACAAGACAAAAAGCAAAATATGCTATAGAAGGAAAATGTGTATATGTAAATGGAATTTTAGTAGAAAAACCAGGTAAAGCTTTTGAAAAGGAATGTACAGTAGAAATTAAAGGGGAAATTTTACCATTTGTTAGTCGTGGAGGATTAAAATTAGATAAAGCTATAAAAAAATTTAAGATATCTTTACAAAATAAAGTGTGTATGGATATAGGAGCATCAACAGGTGGATTTACGGATTGTATGATACAAAATGGAGCAAGTCTTGTATATGGGGTTGATGTAGGTCATAATCAACTTGCAGAAAAATTAAAAAATGATAAGAGGGTAGTTAATCTTGAGGGGATAAATATTAAAGAAATTGATGTGGAAAAATTTGAAAAAGTAGATTTTATAGCTACTGATGTATCATTTATATCTCTTACAAATGTACTTGATAAGGCATATAAGTTATTAAAAGATAATGGAGAAATGGTTATATTAATTAAGCCACAATTTGAAGCAGGAAAAGAGTATATTAACAAAAATGGTGTTGTAAAAGATAAAAAAGTACATTTAAGAGTAATAGAAAAAATTTTGTTATTTGCTAATAGCCTTGGGTTTAAAATAGAAAAAATTGATTATTCGCCTATAAAAGGGCCAGCAGGGAATATTGAATATATCGTTTATATGAAAAAAGAAACAGGTAAACTAGATTTATTTAATATAAGAGAAAATATAAAAATAGTAGTTGAAAAAGCCTATAAGGAATTAAAATAGATATATCTTCATAGAAAAAGGAGAACGTGTAGTATGATATCAACGATTAATATAAAAAACATAGGAATAATAGATAGTTTAAGTATAGATTTAAATAAAGGATTTAATGTATTAACAGGAGAAACAGGAGCAGGAAAAACATTGATAATTGATTCTTTGTCTATAATATCTGGTGGTAGATTTTCTAAAGAAATGATAAGAAAAGGAGAAAATTACTCATATGTAGAAGCTTGTATTTATATGCCAGAAAGTGAAATAGCAATAGATGGAAATATTATAGTTTCGAGGGAAATATATGAAAATGGTAGAAATTCTTGCAAAATCAATGGAAGATTAGTTACTGTTAGTGAATTAAAAGAATTTATGAAAAGTATAATTGATATTCATGGTCAACTAGATAATCAAACTTTACTTGATAAAGCTTCACATATAGGATATTTAGACAGTTTTATTGGTAATGAGATTTTAGAAATAAAATCTAAATATAGAGCTTTATTTGATAAATATAATAAAATAAAACTAGAATTAAAAAATAATTATGGAGATGAAAAAGAAAAACAAAGAAAATTAGACTTGTTGAAATATCAGTTAAATGAGATAGAATATGCAAAATTAAAGGTTGGGGAAGATGAAGTTTTAGAAGAACAAAGAAAAATAATGTTAAACTCAAGTAAAATAGCCGAAAGTCTTAAAATGGCAGATGATGCTCTAAGTGAGCAGACGATAGATAGTATAAATATAGCAATAAAAGCATTAGAAAAAATTGAAAATATAGATGAGAAATATGAAGAAAAATTATCTAATTTGAAAAACATATATTATGATATTCAAGAAATTGCAAGAGATATAAACGGAATGAAAGATGATGTAAATTTTAATGAAGAAGAAAGAAATGATATTGAAGAAAGATTAGATACTATATTTGCGCTAAAAAGGAAATATGGTAATAGTATACAAGAAATATTACAATATAAAGAAGAAGTAGAAAAAGAAATTTTTGAAATAGAAAATTTAGACGAGATAAACAATAAATTAAAAAATGAGCTAAAAGATATAGAATTAGAAATGACTGAACTTGCAAAACAAATGAATAAAATTCGTGTAAAAGAGGGGAAAAACTTAGCTATAAAAATAAATAAAGAACTACAAGACTTAGAAATGCAAAATGCAAAATTTGAGGTGGAAATAGTATCACAAGAAGAATTTAATAAAAATGGATTAGATGTAGCAGAATTTTTGATTTTGACAAATATAGGAGAAGAGAAAAAGCCACTTATAAAAATAGCGTCAGGCGGTGAAATGTCTAGGATAATGCTTGCTATAAAATCAGTACTTGCAGATGTAGATAAAGTGCCAGTTTTGGTATTTGATGAAATAGATACAGGAATTAGTGGTGTTGCTGCAATTGCAGTAAGTATGAAAATGAAAAACATTGCAAGACATCATCAAGTGCTATGTGTAACTCATCTTGCAAGTATTGCAGCAAAAGGAGATAATAACTACTATATAAGTAAAGAAGTAAATGACAATAAAACAGTTACAAAAATAAAACTATTAACAGAAGAAGAAACAATAAAAGAAATAGCAAGAATAGCAAGTGGAGATATAACGGATGTTGCATTAAAACATGCTATGGAATTAAGAAAAAGTGCCACCTAAAAATGTGGCACTTTCTTCACTGATTAAAGAGAATTATTAAAGAAAAATCATTGAAAAGTTTTGATGATTTGGTTAATATGCCAAAAGCAATCGCTTATACAGCTTTACCATAGGCTTTAAGCACATTAGACCAAACCAAAGCCTTGTCATACTGAAAACATATCTTCTCAGCAAGAAATAACGTCACATATTCATCCAGTGCTTCAGAATCCAGTGCTTCAGAGGAAGAAATTTTAATATAAGCCTCAAGGGCAGAGCGACTTATTTCAATTTCAATCCCCTGATATAAAGGATATGTGCAGATAAAATTTACTGCGTCGAAAGCACATTCTTCAAAAATATGTTGTGCTTCTTTGAACATAGCTTTTAAATCTTCAGATGCAAAATCCCGTACTTCAACAATGTTCATACTGTTTACCTCCATAAATAGTGAGATTTAATTGGTTATATATAAGTTTAACATAAAATTGAGTAAAAAGCTATATTTTAATAAAAAAGACCTAAAATTTTACTAGAAAGTAAGTAAAAATAGATAAAAATACTTGAAAATG
Organism: uncultured Clostridia bacterium; assembly: GCA_948896235.1. Lineage (GTDB taxonomy): Bacteria > Bacillota > Clostridia > TANB77 > CAG-508 > RGIG8482. The sequence goes on along the minus strand of CAQUUC010000006.1, from coordinate 57,665 downwards.
TGAAAAAAACATAGTATACTTAAAAGTAAACATAAGTTGAATTACATTTACATTATGAAAGTGTGAAAAGAAAAGGAGAGAGAAATGAAACGGTTATTGTCAATTTTATTTGTTATAGTAATACCTATTTTTTGTATGATAGGTAACATTATGCAAATAGAGGTGACTACTCAAGAAGTAGTTTTACAGCAATATGTAGGATGTGAAATGGTACAGGAAATTAGTACTATTGAAAGAATTATGAATTATGAACCAACTGAGGAAGAAAGATTGTTTGCGTATAAAGTTGCATATGCAGAAGCTGGATTAGAAGATGAACTTGGAAAAATTTTAGTTATTAATACAGCAATCAATAATATGCGTGAACGAGGATTTGAAAACTTAATACAGGAATTTACTGCTCGGGGTAGGTACTCAACAGTAATAAATGGAGAAGTTTATCTCATTTATAGAAATAAACAAGGAGATAGAATTGAAAAACTTATAACAGATGATATGATATCCCAAGAAATAAAAGATGCTGTTGAAGAAGCTTTTTTAAAAGACTATAGTGAGGAGTTATTAAAGCAAGAAGCAGAAAGATTAGGTATTACAGATTCTAAATACTATGAAGGAGGAACTTTATACTTTTGTAATCCAAAGGCTATTTCTTCAGAAAAGGCAAACAATAGAAAATACATAAAAGTATTATTAATTCATGGGAATCATGTCTTTTACCGTTATTGGAATAAAAGCGAGGATGATTTATAATCACCTCGCTTTCTCCTATATAAAATACTTGTTTTATGGGTTTACTTTTTTTACTATTTGCTATATAATATTATACATAAATTAAAATTAGTTAGGAGAGATACTTTAATGGAAAATAATAACCAACAAGAGTTAGATTTAAATCAACTTATGAAAATAAGAAGAGAAAAATTAGAGGAATTACAAGCAAATGGAAAAAATCCATTTGAAATAACAAAATATAATAGAACTAATACTGCTGGAGAAATCAAAGAAAAATTTGAGAAATTTGAGGAAAAAGACGTAACCGTAGCTGGAAGAATTATTGCAAAAAGAATTATGGGAAAAGCATCATTTTGTACAATACAAGACTGCGATGAAAAAATCCAAAGTTATGTAAGTATTAATGATTTAGGAGAAGAGAGTTATAAAGAATTTAAAACTTATGATATAGGAGATATTATAGGTATTACTGGTTTTGTGTTTAAAACAAAAACAGAAGAAATTTCTGTACACGCCAAAAGTGTAACATTACTTTCAAAATCATTAAGACCACTTCCAGAAAAATTTCACGGATTAAAAGATCCAGATTTAAGATATAGACAAAGATATACAGATTTAATAATGAATCCAGAAGTTAAGAAAACCTTTGAACTAAGAAGCAGAATTATTAAAGAAATGAGAAATTTCTTAGATAGTAAGGGCTATATGGAAGTTGAAACACCAATACTTAATACAATACCAGGTGGAGCTGCTGCAAAACCATTCATTACTCATCATAATGCATTAGATATTGATATGTATTTAAGAATAGCACCAGAGTTATATTTAAAAAGATTAATAGTAGGTGGATTTGATAAGGTTTACGAAATAGGAAGACTATTTAGAAATGAAGGAATGGATTTAAAACATAATCCAGAATTCACATCAATGGAATTGTATGCAGCATATGAAGATTATAACGATATGATGGATATAACAGAAGAAATGGTATCTACAATTGCAAAAAACATATTAGGAACAACAAAAATTAGTTATCAAGGAATAGAAATAGACCTTACACCATCATGGAAAAGAATAACAATGATAGATGCAATAAAAGAAGTTACAGGGGTAGACTTTAATGAGGTTAATACAGACGAAGAAGCTGTTAAACTTGCAGAAGAAAGAAAGTTAGAAGTAGATGCTATTAAGAAAACAAGAGGAAATATAATAAATATTTTCTTTGAAGAATATGTAGAAGAAACTCTAGTTCAACCAACATTTATATGTGATTATCCAGTAGAAGTATCACCATTAACGAAAAGAAAGAAAGAAGATCCTAGATTAACAGAAAGATTTGAAGTATTTATTGGAGGACGTGAATATGGAAATGCATATTCAGAGTTAAATGACCCAATTGACCAATATGAAAGATTTAAAAAGCAAGCCCAAGCAAGAGAGGCAGGAGACGAAGAAGCAAATATGATGGATGAAGACTTTGTTCAAAGCTTAGAAATAGGATTACCACCAACAGGTGGACTTGGAATGGGAATCGACAGATTAATAATGCTTTTAACAGATTCTGCATCAATTAGAGATGTACTATTATTCCCAACAATGAAACCAATAAAATTTTAAAAATATTGAAGGATAAATATAGAAATCTTATAAAATGATAAAACAAAGGATAACTATGGTTAAAGGTTGTAATGTTAAGATAACAATATTTTACTTTTTAAGATACTTGAAATACAAAAAATAAAAAGGTTACAACCAAGTTAATAAGAGTTAAATTAAATTACTTTTTACTACTAATAACTAGAGTAAAGGAGAAATTAAAAAATGAAAAATAAAATATTAATTATATCTTTATTAATAATTATATTAATAGTATTAGTAGTAGGGTTGATATTACTTATACAAAAGAATATAGAAAATAGTGAGAAATATAATATAGAAATAGATAGTTTTTCATATTATTATGGAAGTTATCATGGAGGATATATACAATATGGAATATATACAGAAGATGATAAAGCATATATGAGTGCATATGGATATAATAGTTTGAATGTAAATTTTAAAAAAGAAATTGATAAATCTGTTTTAAATAATATATCAAAAATAGTAGCGAAGAACAAAATATATAAATGGAATGGATTTTCTAAAAGCGATGATGATGTTTTGGATGGATATAGTTTTACACTAATAATTAAATATGTAGATGGAAAAGAAATAAGAGCATATGGATATATGGAATATCCTTCAAACTATAATCAATGGCATAAAGAAATAACAGAGTATTTAAAAGAAATTGAATAAATATTTTTCTATGAAAACATATTTTGAGAGCTAATAATACTATTACATATGAAAGTAATAGGTATAAAGAAGTTACTAATATATAAATCAAAAAATTAGATAATACATAATAGAATGTTTAAAATTAGGAGGAAAATAAGTGTATAATTTTTCATTTGATAATAGAATTTTATATATTGTATTAGGAATAATGATTGTAATGGGACTTGTAGGAATGAGTGCTCGGTAGTCTAATGGGATTATTATTAACATTACCAGGAGTTATTATAGCAATTACATTTCATGAATTTGCACACGCATATGCTGCATATAAATTAGGTGATGATACTCCAAAAATGCAAGGAAGATTAAATTTAAATCCTTTAAGCCATATGGATCCAGTAGGATTTGTGTTATTAATATTTGCACATGTTGGATGGGGAAAACCTGTACAAATAAATCCAAGAAATTTTGATAGAAAATATTCTGTATCAGCAGGAGAGGCAATTGTTTCAGTTGCAGGACCATTAATGAACTTTATACTTGCAATAGTATTTACAATAATATATTTTATATTAATAAAATTTGCTGTGAGCTTTGTAATATCTCAAGTAGGTGTTATTGTCATTACAATAATACAATCCACAATAATAGTAAATGTAGGATTAGGAGTATTTAATCTTATTCCACTACCACCACTAGATGGAAGTAAAATATTTAGAAATTTCATGTCTTATAATGTAAAACAATGGTTAGATAAATATGAAAGAATATTTTATATAGTATTTTTAGTATTATGGATTTCAGGACTTGCAGGAAAAATTATTTCACCAATTATAGAAGCAATTGCCACAGGTTTGATTAATATAATAGGAATGATGTTTGGAATACATATGTAATAAAAAATGTAAAATATAGAAAGAGTAATAAAATGAAAAAAGATATAATAACACTAGGAATTGAATCGAGTTGTGATGAAACCTCTGTAGCAGTTGTAAAAAATGGTAGAGAGGTTCTTTCTAATGTAATAAATTCTCAAATAGATATACATAAAAGATTTGGAGGGGTAGTTCCAGAAATAGCATCAAGAAATCATGTTGAAGCAATATCAGCAGTTACAAAGGAAGCATTAGAAAAAGCAGGGGTAACTTTTAATGATATAGATGTAATTGCATGCACATATGGACCAGGGCTTGTAGGAGCATTACTTGTGGGGGTAGCATATGCTAAAGGATTAAGCTATGCTTTAAATAAACCACTTGTAGGCGTTAATCATATACAAGGTCATATTGCAGCAAATTATATAACCTATAAAGAATTAGAACCACCATTCTTGTGTGTTATTATTTCGGGAGGACACACACACCTTGTGCATATAAAAGATTATACAGAATTTGAAATACTAGGGAAAACTCGTGATGATGCAGTAGGAGAAGCTTTTGATAAAGTTGCAAGAGTGATAGGGCTAGAATATCCAGGAGGACCTAAAATTGATAAACTTGCAGAAAACGGAGAACCTAATATAGAGTTACCACATACATATTTTGATAATTTAGATTTTAGTTTTAGTGGAATAAAAACTAAAGTATTAAATTTACACCATAAAACTCCAGACATAAATAAAGAAAACTTATGTGCAAGTTTTGAAAAAGCAATTACAGATATGTTAATTACAAATACAACTAAAGCAATAGATATGCTTAATATAGATAAAGTGGCTTTAGCAGGTGGAGTATCAGCGAATATCTTTATAAGAGAAAGATTTAAAAGTTTAGAAGAAACAAAAAATGTAAAAGTATATTACCCAGAAAAAGTATTATGTACAGATAATGCCGCAATGATAGCATCAGCTGGATATTATAACTATATAAAAGGAAATATATCAGATCTTACATTAAATGCTGTACCAAATTTAAAAATATAAAAGGAGATTTTTTATGGCTATTTTTGTAATAGCAGATTTACATTTATCATTTAAAAATCCAAAGCCTATGAACATTTTTGGAGATAATTGGGAAAATCATGAAGAAAAAATAAGAAAGGATTGGTTAGAAAAAGTAACTGACAATGATCTAGTAATATTGCCAGGAGACTTTTCGTGGGCGATGAATTTAGAGGAGGCTTATTTAGATTTTAAGTATTTAAATGATTTGCCAGGAAAAAAACTATTACTAAAAGGAAATCACGATTATTGGTGGACTACGATAAAGAAAATGCATAAGTATTTAGAAGAAAATAACTTTAATACAATTGATTTTATCTATAATAATAGTTATTGTTTTGAGAATAAAATTATTGCAGGAACAAGAGGGTGGACGTTAAATAGCCTAGAAGGCGATGGAAAAATTTTAAATAGAGAATTAGGAAGGTTAGAACTATCATTACAAGAAGGAATAGAAAAATATGGTAAGGATAAGGAAATATTAGTATTTATGCATTATCCTCCAATAACAAATTCTAGCTTATTAAATCATCTAGAACTTAAGTTTGTAGAGGTAATGAAGGAATATAAGGTATCAAGATGTATGTATGGTCATTTACATTCACATTCCCATAAAGATGCAATTATTGGAAAGGTAGAAGGAATAGAATTTGATTTAGTAAGCGGAGATTATTTAGATTTTAAATTAATGAAAATATAATAATAGCAGGCGAATTTTTTCACCTGCTATATATGTATAATTTATTTTTCTTTTTTAGTATCTTTAAATACTTCTTTTACAGCACCTAAACTAGAAAGAGCTTGAGTTGCTTCAAATGGAATAAAGATTTTATTCGCATCTCCATTTGCAACTTTTTCAAGAGCTTCTAGAGATTTGATTTGTACTAATCTTTCATCTGGATCAGCTTTCTTCATAGCTGTATAAATCATTTCAACTTCTTTTGCTTTAGCTTGTGCAACTTGTTTTATAGCTTCAGCTTCACCAGCTGCACGTCTTATTTTTGCTTCTTTATCAGCTTCTGCTTGTAATATAGCAGCTTCTTTTTGACCTTCTGCAATTGTAATAGCTGATTGTCTTTCACCTTCTGCTTGAAGGATTAAAGCTCTTTTATTTCTTTCAGCATTCATTTGTTTTTCCATTGCATCACGAATATCAGCAGGTGGTGTAATATCTTTAATTTCTACACGATCAACCTTACAACCCCATTGATCAGTTGCTTCATCTAAGATAACTCTTAATTGATCATTAATAGCATCTCTAGAACTAAAGGTTGCATCTAAGTCCATTTTACCAACAATATCACGTATTGTTGTAATTGCTAAGTATTCAATACCTTTCTTTAAACTTTGAATTTCATATACTGCTTTTGCAGGATCTGTAATTTTATAGAATACAACTGTATCAATTGTAATTGTAACATTATCTTTTGTAATAACTCCTTGAGGTGGTATATCCATTGTTTGTTGTTTTAAGCTAACAACGCTTCTTACATGATCAATAAATGGAACTATTATTGTAAGACCAGCATCTGCGATTTTATGATATTTACCAAGTCTTTCAATAATGTATACCTCAGCTTGTTTAACGATTTTAATTGATTTAAATGCTATTACTAATATAATAACAAGTAATATAATTAAAAATGCCATAATTATTCCTCCTTATAAAATATATATTAATAAAAATACTAATACCATTATTTAGTAGCTGTAACTTTAATAGGCTTTACTACAGCTTTTACACCATTAATTTCTAATACTTCAATTTCTTCTCCAACTGGTATAATTTCTTCTGCTTTTGCACTCCAAACTTCACCTGCAATTTTTACTTGGCCAATACCAAGGTTAGGATTAATTTCTTTTGTAACAATTCCAGTTTTACCAATAACAGAATATGCGTTAGTTTTTATATTATCCTTACCGAGAGAACTTTTTTACGAACGGTTTAGTTAAAAATAGTAAGGCTGTTGATGTTATTAAAAATACAGTAGTTTGAATGATTATATTATCTGTAAAGAAACTAGTTATCATAGCAAATATTGATCCAATTCCAAACCAAAATACTAAAAATCCGAACAGTAATCATTTCTAAAATAAAAAATAATCCTGATATAATTAACCAAATTTGCCACATAGTATCGCCTCCTTATTAACCACAGTATAATTATACTACAAAATATGGAAAAAAGGAATACTTTTCGAAGATTTTAAGATAAATATAGTATAAAATTGACTAGTTATGTAAAATGAGCTATAATATAAATACTATCACAGAAAATGTGTAGTACAAAAAAGATATACTAATTAAGAATTTTAACAATATAGCATAGCGGGAGGAGAGAAAATGAAATTCTTAATTCAAGATGATATGCAGAATTTGTATTACTTGAAGCAGCTACAAAAGTGGCAAAATCTATGGATTTTGCAAGAACCATGTGGCAACTATGACATAATTATTGAGTCGAGTAGCCGGGGCTGGCTAGACTTTCCTTATAAACGAATAAAGTTCATAGGGGAAAAGTATTTGCTGGCGTTCTGTAACAAGGAAAACAAAAAAGAGACATATTTCCATGTCTATGATGAAAATGGTAAGCTGTCAAAAATTATTGGAAGAAGGCATAAGATTCAAAGAAGACAGATTATCATCGATACAATAGATGGAAATAAGTTGAAAATGTATTTTTAATTAAGGTATATCAAGGAAGAGCGAAAGGCACAAAATTCGTTATGAATTATGTGTCTTTTGTTTTTGTAATGAAAAAATTAAAAATCTTGAAAACAATATATTAAAAAAATTCTTAAAATTTTTTTAATATATACCAGAAAAATATATTTTATGATATATTATAAAAGAATTATAAAAAAATAAGGAGAATTACAATGAATTTTATAAAAAAAGTGTGGAAACAATTATTGGTAGTAGCGGTTTTATTAATATTGGTAGCGGTAGTATTAATAGTATCACCAAATTTTAAGAAAGATCCGAATGAAGGAAAAATTAACTTCATTATTAATAATAACAATGTAACAGCTAAAATGAAATATGAATTATTTATAGATGATAATGGTGTGGTTTATGTATCAAAAGATGATATGGCAAACTATTTTGATGGACAAATTTATTATGACAAAGATAATAATCAACTTATAACTACATCTGATACTAAAGTTGCTGTAATATCATTAAATGAAAAAACAATGAAAGTAAATGGTGCAAAAGTAAAATTATTAGGAACAGTAATAAAAAAAGATGGAATTATATATGTGCCTATTTCCGAACTTCAAAAGGTATATAATATAGAAGTTGTAAATATAAATAATGATGTTGTAACAGTAGACTCATTAGATAGAGAACTTACAAAAGCAGATGCTTCAAAAAAGCTTAGTGTAAAATATAATACAAAATTTATCTCAAAAACAGTGGATAAAGTTGAAGCAGGAGAAAAAGTAGTTGTAGTATCTGAAAAGGATGGATTTACTAAAGTTAGAACTGCAAATGGAAAACTTGGTTATGTTAAAACAGATAAATTAACAAATATAGTAAAAGTAAGAGAAAAAATTGAAAGGGAACCTCAAATTAAAGGGAAAATTAATTTGGTGTGGGATTATTATTCAGAATATGTATCTGCACCTAATAGAGCAGGTACTACTATTACAGGTGTAAATGTGGTATCACCAACATTCTTTGCATTAAAGAATTCTGAAAGCTTAAACATAATAGATAAAGCTGAAAAAGGTGGAACAGAATACGTAAAATGGGCTAAAGATAATGGATATAAAGTATGGGCACTATTTTCTAATGAATCAATGAAAACCGTTACATCTAAAATTTTAAATGATTATTCTCAAAGAGAAAAAATGGTAGAAGAAATTGTTAGATTAGCTTTAAAATATAAAGTGGATGGAATTAACGTAGACTTTGAATATATGAATATGAGCGATAAAGACGTTTTTTCAAGATTTATTATAGAACTTGCACCACGCTTAAGAGAATATGGAATAGTAACAAGTGTTGATGTAACAGCACCAGATGGTAGTGAAAATTGGTCATTATGTTATGATAGAGATCTACTTGCAAATGAAGCAGATTATATAATGTTTATGGCATATGATCAACACGGAATATCTAGTACTAAAGCAGGAACAGTGGCAGGCTGTGACTGGGTAGAAGCAAACATTAAAAAATTCATAGGACAAGAAGCAGTAAAAAAAGAAAAAATTATTTTAGGTATGCCACTATATACCAGATTATGGAAAACAGATAATAATGGAAAAGTAACTAGCTCAGTAATTAATATGAATAAGATAGAAGAAACTTTACCAAATAATATTACAAAAGTATGGGATGAAAATACAAAACAAAACTATGTAGAATATTCAAACGGTAAATATACATATCAAATGTGGATTGAAGATGCGAAATCTATTAGAGAAAAATTGAATTTAATAAATAAATATGAATTAGCTGGAGGAGCCTTCTGGGAAAAGGACAGAGAAACAGAAGATATTTGGAATGTAACTAAAGAAGTGTTGGACACATAGAATTTAATTATTATATGCAATTTATAAGAGGTAGGAGAGGTCCTACTTCTTTGTGTTTAAGTGCTAATTTAATAGAAAATAAAAAAATAGTAAAGATATATTGACGTGATAATATAAGTTGATATAAACTATAAACAATAAAATGGTATAAAAAGGAATGTAAAGATAATACTAAAACTAAGGAGGAACAGCGAAATGTACAAAAGTAAAAATCAAAGAGGAATTACATTGATAGCACTTATTATAACAATAATAATTTTATTAATACTAGCAGGAGTAACGATTAATTTAACTTTAGGAGAAAATGGACTATTTAAAACAGCAAAAATAGCAGCAGAAAAGTACGAAGAGGCTGAAGCAAGAGAAAAGTTAGAAACAGTACTTATAGAGTTGCAGGCAGATAAAGTAACAAAAACAGAATATAACGAAAACAACTATATAGATAATAAATTAAATGAAAATGATATGCAAATAGAAGGGGATATTGTAATAGTAAATGGATGGCAATTTGAAATAGATAGAAGCATACCTAAAATAGTAAAAGAATTAGGAAAATTAACAAAAGAAACAATGCTATTACCAATAATTATAAAAGTTGATACAAAGACAACTAAAAATAGTGCTACAGTATCAATAAAATTAAGAAATGAGCAAGGAGCAAAGATAACATATACTATAAAAAAAGATGGAGAGGAAAATGAATTACAGAGAATAGAAAACCAAACAAATTTGGAATATACTTTCTCAAATTTAGAATTAGGTAAATATATTATTACAATTCATACAGAAAATGAATATGGTGAAGATGATGTTATAAAAGAAGTAGAAGTAAATATTCCAATAGAAAGTATTACCTTCAGTGAAACGGATTTAGAATGGTGGACTGGTAGAAGTGAAGAATTAGTATATACAGTTACACCAGAGGATGCACCAAAGGAAAATATAATATGGACAAGTAGTAATCCAGACATTTTACAAGTAGATAAAAATGGAAGATTAACAGCAATAGCAGAAGGAACAGCAACAATAACAGCAACAGCAAATGGCGTTACATCTTCTTGTACCATTAGAGTAGGAAAAAATTTGTTTGAATATATAGCAAATTCAGGAAAGACATTAGAGGAACTTGGAATGAACATTAAAAAAGGTTATATTGGAGAGTATTGGCAGTGGAGTCCAAGCGATATGCAAGGAATTTTAGGAGGTAGCGGTACAGGTGTCCATAATTGGAGTTGGGATTTTACTGTTCCAGGCAATATATTTAACGAAAAGAAATCTTATTCTATTGATTCGGTTTGGGAGTTACACATATGGAATAGCAGCTCTTATGTTTCTACATGTACCGCAGAAATACAAGTGGTTTACGAAGATGGAGAAATTGAAAATGTTCAAAGTGATTATAGCGTGCCAGCATATACAAATCGTATAAGTGAATATAGACTTACTTATGAATTTAAAGATAAAACAATTAAAACTGTTACATTTAAGGCTTTTGGTTATGACAACGATTGGGGAGGAAGTGTAGCTAAATTAAAAGCTATTATTTATTAAAGTAAGTTATTTTATATAGTTATCAATTGAAAATTGTTAAGAAAAATTAAAAAAAGTATTGCAATAGCAGTACTTTTTTGATATAATAACAAAGTTAAAAAAATACACACATAAAGTTAGGTTACGTTTGTGCTTGTAAAATGCAAGTGTGCGTAAGTGTTTAAAGCTTTATGGAGGTAGAAAACTAAAGGAGGAATTTAAAATGGCAGTAGTTGCAATGAAACAATTACTTGAAGCAGGTGTACACTTTGGACACCAAACAAGAAGATGGGATCCTAGAATGGCTGAATATATATTCCAAGCTAGAAATGGTATCCACATTATTGATTTACAAAAAACATCAAAGAAAATTGACGAAGCATATAACTTCGTTAAAGAACAAGCAGAAGAAGGAAAAGATATTCTTTTCGTAGGAACTAAAAAACAAGCACAAGAATGCGTAAAAGAAGCAGCAGAAACTTGTGGAATGTATTTTGTTAACCAAAGATGGTTAGGAGGAATGCTAACAAACTTTGGAACAATTCAAAAAAGAATTGAAAGACTTAATGAATTAGAAAAAATGCAAGAAGATGGAACCTTTGATGTTCTACCTAAAAAAGAAGTTATTTTATTAAAGAAAGAAATGGAAAAACTAGAAAAGAACTTAGGCGGAATTAAAGATATGAAAAAAATGCCTGGAGTTATGTTTGTAGTTGATCCTAAAAAAGAAAGAATAGCAATATTAGAAGCTCGTAAATTAAACATTCCAGTAGTAGGACTTGTAGATACAAACTGCAATCCAGGAGATGTTGATTATGTTATACCTGGAAATGATGATGCAATTCGTGCTGTAAAATTAATTACAGAAGTGATTGCAAATGCAGTTATTGAAGGTAAACAAGGAGAAAGCTTTGAACCAGTAGCTGAAAACGAAATGGTAGAAGAAGTAGAAAACGAAGAACCAACAAGTATAGAAGAAGTTGTAGCAGAAGCAGAAGAACAAGCTGAAGAATAATAAATTATCTTTTAAATAAGAGTATTTGTATGGGCACGGTGAGGCCGTGTCCGTTTTTTAAATAAAAAGGAGGAAAAATATTATGGTTACAGCAACATTAGTAAAAGAATTAAGAGAAAAAACAGGAGCAGGAATGATGGACTGCAAAAAAGTTTTAACAGAAACAGATGGAGATATGGAAAAAGCAATTGAATTATTACGTGAAAGAGGAATAACAAAAGCTGCTAAAAAAACAGATAGAATAGCAGCAGAAGGAATAGTTGCAGCATATGTAACTGAAGATGGAAAAGTAGGAAGTGTTGTAGAAGTAAACTCTGAAACAGACTTTGTTGGAAAAAATGAAGAATTTAGAAGCTTTGTTGCAGACGTTGCAGAACAAATAGCAGTTAAAAATCCTGCAAATGTAGAAGAATTATTAAATCAAACATCAATGAAAGATTCTACAAAAACAGTACAAGAAGTTTTAACAGGAAAAATAGCAACAATAGGAGAAAATATAACAATAAGAAGATTCGAAAGATTTGAAGCTAATGGGCTTGTTGAAAAGTATATTCATGGAGATGGAAAAATTGGTGTACTTGTTGAATTAGAAAATGGAGATAAAGAACTTGCAAAAGATATATGCATGCAAATAGCTGCTGCAAAACCAGAGTTCTTAGATAGAGCAGCAGTTCCAGCTGAACGTGTTGAAAAAGAAATGGAAATATTAAAAGTTCAAGCAATGAATGAAGGAAAACCAGCTGAAATAGCAGAAAAAATGGTACAAGGAAGAATTGGAAAATTCTATGGGGAAATATGTCTTGTTGAACAAGCTTTTGTAAAAGACCCAGAAATGAAAGTATCAAAATTATTAGAATCTAAAGGAGCAAAAGCAGTAAGATTTGCAAGATTCGAAAAAGGTGAAGGAATCGAGAAAAAAGAAGAAAACTTCGTAGAAGAAGTTATGAACCAATTAAAATAATTAAAAATTGTTTAAAATTGTTGTAAATTTTAATAAAAATTGATATACTAAAGTGGAAAAAATAGTATATCAATTTTTTTATTTTAAGGAGGAAAAATTATGGAAAATGAAAATGTAGAGAATGTAAATGAAGAAGCTATAGTAGAAGCTGAAAATAATAATGGGATAAAAATATCTGATGATGTTGTTGCGGTTATTGCAGGTGTTGCTGTATCAGAAGTGCCAGGAGTTTATGGAATGGCTGGAGGATTTGCAGGTGGAATAGGCGAAGTTTTAAGTGGTAAGAAAAATTTATCTAAAGGAATTAAAGTTGAAGTAGGAGAAAAAGAAACTAAAATAGATGTAAATATTATAGTTGAATATGGTACAAGAATTCCTGATGTTGCATTTGAAATTCAAAATAGAGTTAAAAAAGCAGTTGAAACAATGACAGGATTAAAAGTAATTGAGACAAATGTTCACGTTCAAGGTGTTAATACAGACAATCAAGGAACAGACGAAATAAAAGAAGAAGAGTAGAAGATACAAAATATTTGGATTTTAGAAAGGAGAAATTATGAAAGTATTAGATAAAATAGCATTAGTATTATTTTCAAGTATTGTATTAATTGAAGCTGTTCTATTTTGCTTTGTAATATTTGGTTGGATTAATATAGATGTAATGGCATTATATATAAAACAAGGATTTAATAATCCAATAATTTCAAATGTTACATTAGGAATATTAGTAGTATTTATTCTACTTGCAATTAAAGGAATATTCTATACTACTAATATGAAGAAAAATAATGGAACAGAAAATGGAATATTAATACAAGGTGAAAATGGAAAATTATTTATATCAAAAGATACAATAAATAATATAGTTAGTGGTGTTGTAAAACAAGTGGAGGGAGCTCAAGATATTTCTTCAAGAGTGTTATTGACAAAAGAAGGAACTATAAGTATAGATGTTACTTTATATGTAACACAAGAAGTTATAATAAAAGACTTATCAAATGAATTACAACAAAAAATAAAAGAAACAATAAAGAAATCGATGGATATAGATATACAATCAGTAAATATTAATATAAAGAATATAACTCGGGAAAGTTACAGAGCAAGAATAAAAAAGAGTTAAATATGTAAAAGGAATGATAAAAATGGACGGTTTTAAAAAGTTTTTAAGTGAATATGCAGGGGCTATTATTGGTGGAATAATTGCACTTATTATATTATGTACAAGATTATATGAAGTAATAGTAGGAATAATATTGGTAGTGTTAGGAATAATTATAGGGAATTATGTACAAAGAAATAAATATGATGTAAAAGAAAAATTAAAAAGTTTTATAGATAGAATATAAAATAAACTAAGAAAGGGAAAAACAACTATGAACAGATCTCAGGCAAGAGAACAAGCATTTAAACTATTATATAGCATAGAAATACAACATGAAACAAGTGAAGAACAAGTGGATTTATATTTAGAAAACAATGATATTCTAGATGAAAAAACAAGAGAATATATTATAGATGTTATTAATGGTATAAAACAAAACAAAGAAGAAATCAACCAATTAATTAAAGAAAATTTAAAACAGGATTGGCAATTAGATAGAATACCTAAAATAAATATAGCATTATTGAAACTTGCAATATATGAAATTATATATAAGGAAATACCTTATAAGGTAGCAATTAATGAAGTAGTTGAACTTGCAAAGAAATATGGAGAAGATAATTCACCTACATTTATAAATGGAATACTTGCAAGTGTTGTAAAAACTAAATTAAACTAAAAGGAAGAAATATATGGATTATAAAGCAATAACAGTAACAGATCTAAACAAATATATAAAAGATAAAGTTGCAGGGGATGAATACCTAAATAATGTATTAGTAAAAGGAGAAATATCAAATTTTAAAAATCATTATACAGGTCACTTATATTTCACTCTTAAAGATGATAATTCTTTAATAAAATGTATTATGTTTAAATCCTTTGCTGAGAGACTTAAATTTGTACCAAAAGACGGAATGAAAGTTATGGTATTTGGTACAGTATCTGTTTTTGAAAGAGATGGGGTATACCAGATATATTGTAAAGCAATGCAGGAAGAAGGAATGGGAAGCCTTTACAAAGCCTACGAAGAATTAAAACTAAAACTAGAAAAAGAAGGATTGTTTGATATAAGGTATAAAAAGAAAATCCCATTTATGCCAAAAGTAATAGGAGTTTTAACTTCTCAAACAGGTTCTGTAATAAAAGATATTATAAATGTAAGTACCAGAAGAAATCCAAATGTATATATACGTTTATTTCCTGTACCAGTTCAAGGAGAAGGTGCAGGAATAAAAATTGCAGAAGCTATAAAATATATGAATGATAAAAAATTAGCAGATGTATTAATACTTGCAAGGGGTGGAGGATCACTTGAAGACTTGTGGCCATTTAATGAAGAAGTAGTTGCAAGAGCAATTTTTGAATCAAATCTTCCAATAATATCAGCAGTAGGACATGAAACAGATTTTACAATAGCAGATTTTGTAGCAGATTTAAGGGCTCCAACACCATCTGCAGCAGCAGAACTTGCAGTTACAGACATAGATGAATTAAAACTAAAAATTCTAGGATATAATAATAGACTTAAGCTAGCTTTAAAGAAAAAAGTAGAGTTAATGCGTCTAAGATATGAAAAATGTATGATGGCAAGAGTATTTAAAGAGCCATTACAAAGAATAAATGAACAATATATAAGAATAGATATGTTGGTAAAAAGTTTACAAAATAGTATACTTAATAAATATAAGGATAGAAAAAGTGAAATGATTACATTAATATCAAAACTAGATTCACTAAGTCCATTAAAAACACTAACAAGAGGATATTGTATTGCACAAAGTGAGGGAAAAGCAATAAAATCAATTAATGATGTAAAAAAAGAACAAGAAATAGATTTAAGATTTATAGATGGCAGTAAAAAAGCAAGAATAATATAGAATATTAGAATTTTGAAGGGAGATAAGTAATCTGTGGAAAATGAGGCAAATTTTGAAGAAGCAATAAAGAGTCTAGAACAAATTGCAAACGAATTAGAAAAGGGAGATTTAAATTTAGATGAATCAGTAGTTAAATTTGAAGAAGGTATGAAATTATCTAAAAGGTGTAATGATATCTTAGAGAGTGCAGAAAAAAGAATATCTATACTAATAAAAAAAGATGATGAAGTAACAGAAGAAGATTTTAATGTAGAGTAGAAAGGTTATTATAAAACTGAAAGGGGAAAATATGGAGGAGATAACAGGGTTTAAGTACTTATATACACCATTACTATTATGGTTTTGTATACAAACATTTAAAGTGATTTGGGATTTAGTAACAACAAAACAATTTAATTTTAAAAGAATTATGGGAGCGGGTGGAATGCCAAGTTCACATTCTGCAGTAGTAACATCTATTGCAACGTTGATAGGAAAATATGAAGGCATTACAACACCATTGTTTGCATTATCAGTAGTATTTGCATTTGTTGTGATGTATGATGCAGCAGGAATTCGTAGAGCAGCAGGAAAACAAGCAAAATTATTAAATAAAATAGTAAATACACCAGGTTTAACTAATTTACAAGTACAAGAAAAATTAGTAGAGGTATTAGGACACACGCCAACACAAGTATTTGTAGGAGCATTAATAGGAGTAGCAGCAGGTTTAATTATGTAGAAAAAAGAAAGGAAGTAGAAGAAATGGGAGATATTGAAATAGCAAGAAGTGTAAAATTAAAACCAATTATGGAGGTTGCAGAAAGTCTAAATATAGACGAAGAATATGTAGAAAATTACGGTAAGTATAAAGCAAAAATTTCAGATAAAATATTCGAAAAGATAGGAAACAATAAAAATGGAAAATTAATATTAGTTACAGCAGTTAATCCAACTCCTTTAGGAGAAGGAAAAACTACTATTTCAATAGGACTTGCTGATGGATTATCAAAGATAGGAAAAAAATCAGTACTTGCGTTAAGAGAACCATCACTTGGACCAGTATTTGGTGTAAAAGGGGGAGCAACTGGTGGAGGATATGCTCAAGTTGCACCAATGGAAGATATAAATTTACACTTTACAGGAGATATTCATGCAATAACTTCTGCAAACAATCTACTTTCAGCAATGATAGATAATCATATCTATTTTGGAAATGAATTAGGATTTAAAAAAGTAGTATGGAAAAGATGTGTAGACTTAAATGATAGACAATTAAGAAAAATAGAATGCGGTTTATCTGGAGAAAAAAATGTAGTTCCAAGAATAGATGGGTTCGATATAACAGTTGCATCAGAAATAATGGCAATACTATGCTTATCTAATGATATATATGATTTAAAGAAAAGAATTGGTAATATTATAATAGGTTATAATGAAAAAGAAGAGCCAATTAGAGCAAGTGATTTAAAAGCAGAAGGAAGCTTAGCAGTTCTATTAAAAGATGCAATTAAACCAAATTTAGTACAAACCTTAGAACATACACCAGCTTTCATACATGGTGGACCATTTGCTAATATTGCACATGGCTGTAACAGTGTAATGGCAACAAAAATGGCACTAAAATTAGGAGATTATGTTGTAACAGAAGCTGGATTTGGAGCAGATTTGGGGGCTGAAAAATTCATTGATATAAAATGTAGAACAGCGGGAATAAAGCCATCAGCAGTAGTATGTGTTGCAACAATGAAAGCACTAAAATATCACGGTGGAGTAGCAAAAGAAGATATACAAAAAGAAAATATTGAAGCTTTAGAAGAAGGAATACATAATTTGTTAAAACATATAGATAATATTAAGAATAAATTTGGATTAAATGTAATAGTTGCAATTAATAAATATGTAGATGATACAGAGGCTGAAATAAACTTATTAAGAACAAAACTACAAGAACAAGGAATAAATTTAAGTTTAGTAGAAGCATGGGGAAAAGGTGGAGATGGCGCAAAAGATTTAGCTTCTCAAGTTGTAGAGTTATGTGAAAAAGAAGATAATGCGAAATTTATATATGACTTAGAAGATAGTATTGAAACAAAAGTTGAAAAAATAGCTAAAAACATATATGGGGCAGAAGGAGTAGAATTTTCAAAAGCAGCTATGGATACTATAAGAACAATTGAAAAATTAGGATATGGAAATTTACCAGTATGTATAGCTAAAACACAATATTCTTTCTCTGATGATCCAAATAATTTATTATGCAAGGAACCATTTAAAATTCATGTATCAGAAGTAAATCTAAGAACAGGTGCAGGATTTGTTGTAATACTAACTGGAAAAATATTTACAATGCCAGGACTTCCAAAAGTTCCATCTGCTGAATTTATAGATATAAATGAAAATGGAGAAGTAGTAGGAATATTTTAGAAAAATTATAAAAAATAAAATCTGTATAAAATTGCTTCATTTGGAGAAAATACTAAAAAATAGTATTTATCTAAATGGAGTGATTTTTTTGAAAGAGATTAAAAATAAAATATTTGTTAATAGAACAGCAATTATAAGTGTTAGTTTAGTATTATTGTTATTTTTACTATATAACATATTTAGTGTAAATATAGTATTAGGCTTATCAAAATATGGTTCAAGAGGAGAGGAAGTACGTACAATACAAACAAAATTGAAACGTTGGGGATATTATAATGGAAATGTTGATGGGATTTATGGAAGCCAGACTCTTGCTGCTGTAAAATATTTTCAAAGAAAAAATGGATTAGTGGTAGATGGAATTGCAGGAACGAAAACTTTACAAGCAATGGGGATTTTTAATTCCTCGGGGAATTCTGGTAGTTCTTCTTATTCAAATGATTTAAATTTATTAAGTAGGCTAGTATATGGAGAAGCAAGAGGAGAGCCATATCAAGGTCAAGTTGCTGTAGCAGCAGTAGTATTAAACAGAGTAAAAAATTCAAGCTTTCCTAATACAGTATCAGGAGTTATATATCAAAGAGGAGCATTTAATGTTGTAGATGATGGACAAATAAATTTAACACCAAATAGTACAGCAAGAAAAGCAGCACAAGATGCATTAAATGGATGGGACCCATCATATGGTTCAATCTACTATTTTAATCCATCAACTGCAACAAACAAATGGATATGGTCTAGGCCACATGTTGTAACAATAGGAAAACATAGATTTTGTAAATAAAAATATATAGAGGTTGTACACAATGCAACCTCTATATATTTTATAAAAGAGTTAATATCTATTTCATTTCTACAAATTTTATATCTTTTTCTTCATATTCCTCAGGTTTTAGTCCGTACAGTGTGCTTCATATGGTCAAGTAAAAAAATCATTATCACACTAAATATACATCCAAGTATTACATATACATATGAAGTAGTAGTTATATTTAATAAGAAAGAACAAATCATACATATTAAAGCTCTTAATAAGCTATAAGGAAGTTCCAATGCAGAGTATATTTTAGTTCTCATAGATGAAGTAGAAAAACTATTTAAATATCTTTTTATTAAGGTATAATAAGGTCCTTTTACAGCACATTGCAAAGCGAGCATTATTAAAACTACTTCTAAAGTTAGCCCATAGTTAAGACCTACAATTTCACATAGACCAATAGCTATCATAGAAAGAGTAACAGATAATCCAAAAACGGTTAAAGTTCTGTTTTTAAATCTATTGTGAAACCAAGCTTGTTTACTTGAAGCTATACCAGAAATAATTTGAAATGCAGCATATGTAATTCCAAAGTATTGTTCTGGTAAATGTATATCTGTAAATATACTACTACTTAAACTAGATCTTATTGCTAAAATACTAGTTAATAAAGAGTAAAATATAATTAAACTTTTTAATCTACTAGACCTAAAAATAAATTTAAATCCGTTCTTTTATATCATTAATATTGTCTAAGATAGAAAATTTTTCAGAACTTGTTTTTTCTACTTCTTTAAAGCTAAAAGATAGTAGAGTAGCTAAAATACAAAGTCCAAAACAAAGAAGCATTGGTAAATAGCCATTTATTACAAATAAGAAACCAGTAGTTAAAGAAGTAATGGCATCAATGTAATAATAATAAGAGGAACTTTTACCATCTATTTTTGAAAATATATCATTTCTTTTATCAGATTTTTCTATTGAATCATATAAAAGATTTGTTTCAGTTAATGATTTTAAAGAAAATCCTAAAGCTGATAGAAATTGAGAAAGTATAAGGATAGACATTCCATCTGCTAATATCCATAATAATATACTACCAGCCACAAAGATATTTCCTAATATAAGTGATAATCTATTACCTAGTTTATTAACAATAGCAGTATTAGGAATTTGCAAAATAAATTTAAATATTGGGTAAAATGCATCAACAAATAAAACATCTGCAGCACTAATTCCTTTCGTATTGGTTAAAAACAAAAAAGAAATTGCATAGTAAAATAGTAAATCCCATGAAATTGCCTTATAAAATGGAAATAATTTTATATTATATTTTTTATTTTGTATAAGAGTTTGTTCGTTCATTATATTCTCCTTTTCTTTAGCATATGATTATTATATAATAAGTAAAAATCTTTGTAAATACTTCATAATATAAATTGACAAAAACTATTTATATTGATAATATAATAATGAATTTAAGAATAATAAAAATTGCATAAGAGAATAGGAGATAACTTATGATTTTGTATCCCAATTTATATATAAAGAATGTTAAAGAAATTAAATATGAAATGCTAAATAAAAATAATATAAAAGGATTAATTTTAGATGTAGATAACACTCTTTTAGATTATTATAAAAATATGCTAGAAGGAATAGATGAGTGGTGCAAAGAAATGAAGGAAAAAGGAATTAAATTTTGTATTGCATCAAATAGTAATAATAGGGAAAAAGTAAACAAGGTATCTGAAAAATTAGGAATACCATACGTATTTTTTGCAAAAAAACCTTTAAAAGGAGGACTAAATAGAGCTGCAAAACTAATGGAATTAAAGAATGAAGAAGTAGCAGTAGTGGGTGATCAAATTTTTACAGATGTTTTAGGTGCTAATAGATGTAAAATGTTTTCGATATTAGTAGATCCAATTAATGAAAAGGATATGTTGGTAACAATAATAAAAAGACCAATCGAAAACTTAATAAAAAAGAATTACAAAAAGGGGGAAAAATAGAAGATGTATATTAATGATGTTCATATATTAGTTTATGCAGTTTTTGCAATAATAGGAGTAGTTATTGCACAAGTCATAAACTGGTGTAATGATAGAATGACTCAAAATAAAAAGATATTTTCAAAGGACATGCTTGATAAAACAAAAAGAAAGAAACCAAATTATATATTAATGATAATAATTGCAGCACTATATATAAGTTTAGTATATTTTTTTGGAATTCATAAAGGATTATATGAAAACTTAAATTTAATTAAATTTTCACTTTTAATCCCAATGTTAATATCCGCACTAATGATAGATTATAAACTACAAATAATTCCCAATAGACTTAACTTAACAATGTTTGAAATAGGACTTTTTTTAACTTTTATATATGGAATAAACAATATTAATATAGCTGTTAATATGCTACTTGGAATGGTTGCTGGTGGTGGAATATTTTTAATAATAACATTACTGGGAGGATTAATTGCAGGTAAAGAAGCAATGGGATTTGGTGATGTAAAATTAATGGGAGCATTAGGTCTTTATTTTGGACTTAGCGGAATTATTGTAATATCATTAATAGCATTTTTGTTAGGTGCAATTATAAGTGTTGTTTTGCTTGCTACAAAAATAAAGAAAACAGATGAATACATACCATTTGGACCATTTATAGTAATTGCAGCTTTGATTGTATTATTTGTACCATTTGAACTACTAGTTACAATTTTGCTTAAAGTGTTTACACTAGGAATGTATAGAGGATAGTATATAGAGAGGAATGAAGTTAATATGAATCAAAAACTGAAATGGCTAAGAGATAAAATATCTCGTATGGATATGCAAGGAATGATAGTTTCTAATCCTATAAATATTAAGTACTTAATTGGTGTAGATGCTGAGGGAGTTTTGTTATTAACTAGAAAGGAAAATGTATATATAACAGATGCAAGATACATAGAAAAGGTTAATAGTATGTTAACAATAGATGATGAAATTATTGTGACTAATATAATGGATGTGTCTAAAGATGATTATGAAAATTTCTTTATGTTTTGCGAAAACGTTGGATTCGAAGAAAATTATTTAACATATGCAAAATATAAAGATTATAAACAACGATATAAAATACATAACTTTGTTGAAACAGAGAATATAATAGAAAAACAAAGAATGATAAAAGATGAATATGAAATTAGCTGTATAAAAAAAGCATGCGAAGTTACAGATAATTGTTTTAAATATTTATTAAGTTTTATAAAAAAAGGAATGACAGAAAAACAAATTGCAGGGGAAATAGAAAAATACTTTATGGCAAATGGAGCAGATGGACTTAGTTTTGATACAATAGTAGCATCACGGACCAAATTCATCTATGCCACATGCGGTTCCAACAGATAGAAAGATTGAATCAGGTGATATTATTACAATAGACTTTGGATGTAAATATAAAGGATATTGTTCCGATATGACAAGAACAATATTTGTGGATTTTGTACAAGATTATATAAAACCAATATACGAATTAGTACTAAAGAATCAACAATTAACATTGAAAGAGTACTATGATGGTGCTAATGTTCGTATACTTACTAAAATGGTAGAAAATGATTTTAAACTTAATAGATTTGATTTAGTTCATGCTTTAGGACATGGTGTTGGCTTAGATATTCACGAAGAACCTGTTATAAGTTCAAGAAGAGGGGATTTTATTTTAAAAGAGAATATGGTAATAACAGATGAACCAGGTATTTATATAAGCGGTAAGTTTGGTGTAAGAATAGAAGATACAGTGTTAATTGGTAAAAATGGTGCACAAGTTTTAACAAAGTCAAGTAAAGATTATGTGATTATATAAAATTGTTCAGTCTATATTTAAAAAGTGTATATATTTGTACAAATTAAGCAATAATTATTAAAAAATTAGATGCCTAGGTTGAAAGTTCCAACCTAGGCATCTAATGAAATCTCGATTTTTGTTAGAGCAGCTCACGTGCCGATGTGCACTGGGAAATTCTATATTCCAACTTTTTCATCCTGGAAAATGAGTAAAAAAGAAGAAAACTAGAATCCATATAATAGATATTATTAATTACATCTATTCTGTTATCTGTGTTCAAAGTACAGAGTGTTTCAAGTGCACATTTCACAGTGTCTTCATCGAAAAAGACCTGTGCAGGATCTTGCTCAGCCTCCTTACCAGATAAGCACAACCAGCCATCATCTGTTTTTCCGTTTTTTAAGATGTCGTTTAGACTCTTCCGGAATTCTTCAGCATAGTCTAAAAAATCTTTGACGAGGCTATCTATATATTCTCTAGTTGCCTTGAATGCTGCAGATCTTAAGTGCTCTGTTCTAGTGCTCATTTCGTTCATATTAAATATCCTCTCTTTCTACAAAGTTTTTGTAACGCCAATATTATAACATACAATACATAAAAAGTCAAAATAATGCAGTTTCTAATTAAATTTACTAAAAACCTTGCTTTTGCTATAAATATAGTATAAAATAGATAAGAATTAGAAATAATAATTAAGGAGGAAACAAATATGGCAGAAGTATATATGGCAGGAGATTTTAGAAACGGAACAACATTTGAAATGGAAGGAAACGTATATAAAGTAGTAGAATTTCAACACGTAAAACCAGGAAAAGGAGCAGCATTTGTTAGAACAAAATTAAAAAATGTAATAAGTGGAGCAGTTTTAGAAAAAACATTTAACCCATCAGAAAAATATCCAGGAGCAGAAATAGAAAAAAGAGATATGCAATACTTATATAGTGATGGAGATTTATATTACTTTATGGATAATGATACATATGAGCAAATACCATTAAACAAAGAACAATTAGGAGATAGTTTAAAATTCATTAAAGAAAATATGAGTGTTAAAATTTTATCTTTCAAAGGAAATGTATTTGCAGTAGAACCACCAATGTTCGTAGAGTTAGAAGTTACTTATACAGAACCAGGATTTAGTGGAAACACAACAACAACATCAGGAAAACCAGCAACACTTGAAAATGGATATGAAATTAGTGTACCACTATTTATAAATATTGGTGATGTAATTAAGATTGATACAAGAACTGGCGAATATATGGAAAGAGTTTAATTATTAAAGAGAGGAAGTAGCTTAAGTGTCAGTATTACAAGATAAATTTAATAGCATTATTGCTAAAATTGAAGAAAGAATTACAGATCCAGAAGAATTAGAATTTGTTAAACAACAAATTGCAGATATTTCTATGATGTATATAGATGAAATTAATAAAATAATGGATCTTAGTGAAAGAAGAGTTAATCAAGTATATGAAAATCAAAAAATACTTGAACAGAAGATGGCAGAAATAGAAAGAGGAATGAATACAATTGAAAAAGAATTATTTGTTGAAGACGAATATGATTTTGAAATTGTATGCCCATATTGTAACCATGAGTTTTTAACAGATATTAATTCTGATAAAAAAGAAGTAGAATGTCCAGAATGCCACAATGTAATAGAGTTAGACTGGAATTCGGAAGAACATGAATGTTCAGGACACTGTGGAAGTTGTGGTGGATGTGGAACAGATGAAGATGACGAGACTGTAGAAGATGAAGAAAATCAAGAAGATGATATGTAAATGAAAGACGGGAGTTTTAATATCCCGTCTTTATTGTACAAACTCTTCTTTTTCATTAAATAAATCTAAAGGGTTAATATATTTTTCATCAATTCTTATACCAAGATGTAAATGACATCCAGTAGTTGCACCATTAGTAGGGTTACCATTTTTATCTTTATAATTATTGCCGAGGAATTCCATATACATTTTTAGGACCAACATTTGCGATCCATTCGCCTTTTTTTACTTCATCACCAACATCTACAATAAATTGGGGGGATACGTGACAGTATGTAATTTTCATATTATCAGCTGTAAGAGTGATAGTATAACCACCACCACCTAAAAAACCAACATATGTAATTTTTCCATCACAAATAGCATATAGTTTAGTATCTTCTGGAGCACCAACATCAATACCTTTATGAAAGCTTGAAGCACCAGCTGTTGGAGAAACTCTTTTTCCAAAAGGAGAGGTTATTTTTGTGTATCCGGGGATAGGCCAAACATATAGAGAATCGTCATCTAATATAAGTTTATCAGAGTAAGTGGAGAATGCATGAGGATATGCATAATAGATAGGAATGATAAAAATAGATACAATAATTATTAAAAGTAAAATGAATTTTAAAGAATAAGAAGAAGTTTTAAAAAAACTACTATTCATTAGATACCTCCGTTCTAAAATAGTAGCCCAGTATATTTACTTTTTAAATGCAAAAAATTTACTAATAAAGAAATTTAAAACTATAACTATAATACTAATAAGTATTTTACTAATAAGTTCTTGTATGTGCATAATATTAAACATTAAGAAGAAACCAACTAGCTCTACTATCATTGTAAAAGCTCGTCCTAATATAAACTTACCAAATTCATATAGTTTTTCTTTTAAAGTGGAAGCGGTAGAGTTAAAAACTATTTTTCTATTAGTAAAATAAGCAAAAAGTACAGCTAGAATAATAGCAATAGCATTTGATAAGTTTTCTTCTAGATGAACAAAATGTGTTAAAACATAGAATACGGCGATATTAACTAAAGTAGTTAAAACACCAAATATTCCATAAAATATAATTTCTTTAGTACAAAATTTCTTTATTAAATTTTTAATAAGTTCCATAATATAACTCCCTTAATTTAAATGAACAATTTGTTATATTATATTTTAAGAAATTGATAAAGTCAAGAAAAATATCTTGTAAAAAAGACTAGAGTGTTGTATAATAAAATATGCAAGAAAATTCGGGGGTGTATTTGGCTTTCGACAGCAAATTTGAAGTATAGATAGCGAGCAGTGGAGCCTAGGTGCCACTTAAAAAACTTTAGGAATTAAATATAAACGCTAGAAATAACGAATTAGCATTAGCTGCCTAAGTTGCGGCTACGTTCTTATAAAAAGGCCTACGGTTTTATAAGGGCGACGAATTAGTAGGAAACAAAACTATTCTTTGCTTTGGGAATAGTGGGTAAATAAAGGCTACTAATAAAATAAGTTTGTTTGTCCACTTATTTTATTGGGAATAATTAGAACAAACTGCGCTCGGAGAAGTTTATATGGATGGTTTGTTGGACAGGAGTTCGACTCTCCTCACCTCCACCAATTAGAAAAACTTTAGAAACAACTAGAAATTTATTTTTAGTTGTTTTTTTGATAATAGTATAAAATATTTTATGTGCATAGCTACTTTTTTAGAATAAGAAGTATAATTATAAAAATACCGAAAAATATTGCATAATAAAGGAAAAGATGATAAAATTATGTTAATCATGGAGTTGATTATGGAAAGGTGACTTTAATCTCAAGTGAGAGAAAGGGGCAATATGAATAAGATTGAACAGTATTACCTGGATGAAAATGGAATACCAAAGGTTATTATGTCACAGAGTACAGCGATACAGCTTCAAAGCATAATTAGTGGCTTTGAAATTGGAAAATCAATGGATGAGGTGGAAGCTTCTATGTGTGAGCTTGGTAGTTATATTGCCGAGAACTTTTTAGCTGATGAGAGTGCAAAAGAAAAATTGCATTGTTGGCATGAATATAGGGCTTTCATAACTGCTATCCGGAGCAAGATTAATGAGTTTGTGAACTAGCATATACATCACCTTTCCAAAAGTTATAAGAAAAGGGCTTCGAAGTTTGAAGCCCTTTTCTTATAAAATATATAATAAAAAAGTAATATAACAGATAATTTTAAATTATGTAAATATTGTATAAATAAGAAAAAAATGGTATAATTGTATTGACGATTTGTTTAAATTATGGAAAGATGGCTGCTATCCTTGAAGGAGGAGAAAGGAGAGTGCCAGAATGATTGAAAGATATTATTGTGACGACAAATGCAATCCTAAAGTTATTATGTCACAAAATACTGCAAAGGAAGTACGGACAGCGATAAAGGCATTTTTGACAGCGTGTTCTGTAATGACACCATATAGTGCTGATAGTGTTATAATTCGCTATCGTGTTGGAGAATACGTCGCTAACAATTTCTTGGCGGATGCAGTAATAAAAGACTGGTTGAAAGCAAGTCATGATGTTATCTTTGCTTACACGATGTTCTTGGAGGCTGTCGAAAAAAGAATTGAAGAACTGCTTGGGTAACCCATAAACTAGGTCATCTTTCCAAAGTATTAAGAAAAGGGCTTCGAAGTTTGAAGCCTTTTTTTATAAAATATAAAATTATTCTATCAAAGAATAGTACTTTTGTTGACAAACATTATAGTATATTATATATTTGTTTAAGAAATACATAAGTTTTTCTTGAAAATATAACTAAATAGTATAGAATCATGCATATTAATAATAAAGGGTGAAGTAATATGGGAAATAATTTAATATATGTTATTAAAAAAGAAGAACATAATGAAGAAAGCTTAAAGAAAATTATAAAAAAACATAAAGAAATTAAGTTTGTGTCTTTAATGGGCGTCGATTTAATAGGAAATTCAACAGACGAGAGAATACCAATTAAAATCTTTATGGAAGATATTGATGAATTTTTAAATGGAATAGCTGTTCAAACAGATGGTTCTTCTGTAAATTTACCAGGCATATCAACTCTAAATGATGCTAAGGTTGATATAATAGTGGATAAAGAAGCAAATTGGGTAGTAGATTATAACTATTCTTTAGTAGAAAATAACAATTCTCCAATTGGAACAATTTTAATTCCATGTTTTCTATACCATAATAAAAAACCAGTAGATTCAAGAAGTATTTTAAAAACAACTGTAGAGATTTTCAAGAAAAGAATAATAGAAATTTTGAAAGAAAATGATGAATATTTAAAAAAATATGGAATTGACAAAGCTGATATAAAAGATATATCCCTTACAACAGCAACAGAACTAGAATTTTGGGTAAAAACACCAAATGATAAAGCAGAAATAGAAGCACTTACAACTTCTCAGAGCCTAAATGAACAATATTGGAATAGAATTGATGGAATCGTTAGAAATGCTTTAGAAGATTGTTTGTTGGTTATGGATAAATGTGGATTTGAACCTGAAATGGGACACAAAGAAGTAGGAGGAGTTAAACAAAAACTAGGTTCAGAGATAAAAGATAGTCATATTATGGAACAATTAGAAATTGACTGGAAATATTCAAATCCTATACAAGCAGCAGATAATCAAGCATATATAAAAAATCTTACAAGCGATGTATTTAAAAAACATGGCTTAGAAACAACATTTTTAGCAAAACCAATAAAAGATGTAGCAGGAAATGGAATGCATACTCATTTAGGAGTAGCACTAGTACTAAATAATGGAAAAGTAATAAATCTATTTAATAGTACTGAAAGTGGTTTCTTAAGTGAATTAGGATATGGAGCATTAATGGGAATGCTAAAAAATTATGAGGTAATGAATCCTTTCATATCATCTACAAGAGATGCATTAAACAGGTTAAAACCTGGATACGAAGCTCCAGTTTCGGTAGTTACTTCTTTAGGTATTGATGAAAATACACCTTCTAGAAATAGATCTGTTTTGATTGGTTTAATAAGAGATAATAAAAATCCAAAGGCTACAAGATTTGAATTAAGGTCTCCTAATCCAGGTTCAAATTTATATGTAACTATAGCAGTATCTTATCTTGCAATGCTGGATGGAATGGAATATGTATTTAATAATAAAAAAACAGAAAAAGAATTACTAAAAGAAATATCTAAAAAGGCAGGAGAAGAAGCGGACTATTTAGAAAAAGATAGAGAATATCGTTCAGAAAAAGATGTTTTTGAGGATTATACAGAAGAACAAAGAAATAAGATATATGGAAGATCTCCTAAAACTGTATATGAAAATGTAAATAACTTGAACATATATAGTGATAAAATGAAAATTTTTGAAAGAAATGGTATTTTTGATAATGATATTATAAATTCGATTAAAATTTCAATATTAACTAGATGGAGAACAGAAATAGCACATAGAGTAATAAAAGAGTGTAGAGAAAA
The DNA here is from genome assembly GCA_948896235.1 of uncultured Clostridia bacterium. Lineage (GTDB taxonomy): Bacteria > Bacillota > Clostridia > TANB77 > CAG-508 > RGIG8482. Next base: position 28,443 of record CAQUUC010000006.1, on the reverse strand, counting down.
CATTATAGGATATACTAAAAATCCTAATAATTTATTTGAATTAACTAAACAAGATGAAGAAGAGTGGAAAAAAATTGAAAAATTAAAAGTATATATTAGCAAAAATACAGAAGAAAATGGAAAATGTTTATTTGCTAAAATTTTAGGGGCTTTTGAAAAAGATAATTATGAATTAGCATCTGAATACATAATAGAATTGAGAGAGAAAATGGAAATGTTACAAAAATTGTATGATGAGTATGTAAAAAACTTATTATAGTGTTATCTTATTATAAATTATTCAAAAAAGCAGGATTAATACTCTTGCTTTTTTTTTCTATATGTAGTATAATAGCAAAGGTTAAATACCTTATACTTAGCTAAAGGATAATTACTCCACTTAAGTTCAGTTTAAGGAATATATTTTATAGGAGGAGTCAGGATATGACAAAAGAAAGAAAAGAAGAAGTAATTAATGCTTACAAAAGAGATGAGAAAGATACTGGTTCACCAGAAGTTCAAATAGCTCTTTTAACAGAAAGAATTACTGAATTAACAGAACATTTAAAAGTTCATATTAAAGATAACCATTCAAGAAGAGGACTTTTAAAAATGGTTGGTAAAAGAAGAAATTTACTAAACTACTTAGCTAAAAAGGATGTTGAAAGATATAGACTTATAGTTGAAAAGTTAGGACTACGTAAATAATTTTTAAAGTTAGGACGTTTAATGGAATTTTAAACGTCCTATAATGCTATAATAAGTATATAAAGATAATATGAATTAGAAGTAGCTTGTATATTGTATACATATTTACAAATACTAAATAAAAAACGTGTATATAATATAGAGGTTACAGTCTAAGAAATATTATCTATTTATATAAATATAATAAATAAAGGAGAAATGAATTATGTTTAAAACATTTGAAACAGAACTTGCAGGAAGAAAATTAGTTCTAGAAACAGGAAAAATGGCAGGACTTGCAAATGGCAGTGTACTTGTTAGATATGGAGAAACAGTTGTTATTGTTAACGTTACAGCATCAAAAGAACCAAGAGATGGAATAGACTTTTTTCCATTATCAGTAGATTATGAAGAAAAATTATATTCAGTAGGAAAAATACCAGGAAGTTATTTAAAAAGAGAGGGAAAACCAGCAGATAAAGCAATACTTGTATCAAGAGCAATAGATAGACCACTTCGTCCATTATTCCCAAAAGACTTTAGAAATGATGTATGCGTTGTAGCAACAGTATTATCAGTAGAACCTGATAATTCACCAGAAGTTGCAGCAATGATTGGTGCATCAGCAGCACTTTCAATTTCAGATATTCCATTTGGAGGACCAACAGCAGCAGTAAATGTAGGGTATGTTGATGACTCAATAGTTATAAATCCAACACTTGAAGAAAGAGAAAAATCAAGATTAACTTTAACAGTTGCTGGAACAAAAGAGAAAATAGCAATGATAGAAGCAGGGGCAGATGAAATACCAGACGATATAATGTTAGCTAGCATTAAAGCAGCTCATATTGAAATACAAAAATTATGTGATTTTATTTCTAATATGAAAGCAGAAGTTGGAAAACCAAAATTTGAATACAAATCCTTTGAAGTAGACCATGAGGTATATGAAGAAATAGAAAAAGAATTTGCTGAAAGAATGTATAAAGATGTACAAGCAGTTGATAAAGAAGTAAGAGATGCTAATATGGACAAATTAGCAGAAGATGTTACAGCATATTTTGTAGAAAAATATGGAGAAGAAGTAGCAGAAGAGAAGAAAACAGATATATCAGATAGTTTATACAAATTAGAGAAAAAATCAGTTAGAAAAATGATACTTGAAGAACAAAAAAGACCAGATGGTAGAAAAATAGATGAAATAAGACCACTTTCTTGTGAAGTAGGATTACTTCCAAGAGTACATGGTAGTGCATTATTTACAAGAGGTCAAACACAAGTATTATCAGTTGCAACTTTAGGAATGGTTAGTGAAGAACAAGAGTTAGATGGAATTGATGAAGAAACCTCTAAAAGATATATACATCACTACAATTTCCCATCATACAGTGTTGGGGAAGCAAGACCATCTCGTGGACCAGGTAGACGTGAAGTAGGACATGGTGCACTTGCTGAAAAAGCATTAGTACCAGTAATACCATCAGCTGAAGAATTCCCATATGCAATAAGAGTAGTATCTGAAGTATTAAGTTCAAATGGTTCAACATCACAAGCAAGTATATGTGGTAGTACTTTAGCATTAATGGATGCAGGTGTTCCAATAAAAAGACCAGTTGCAGGTATTTCAACAGGGCTTGTAACTGATGAAAATGATCCAAATCATTATATAATGTTAACAGACATTCAAGGATTAGAAGATTTCTTTGGAGATATGGACTTTAAAGTAGGTGGAACAGAGAAAGGTATTACAGCAATACAAGTAGATATAAAAATTGATGGTTTAACCTATGACATAATAAAAGAAGCATTTGAAAGAACAAGAGTTGCAAGAAAATATATTCTAGAAGAAATAATGTTAAAACAAATAGATAAACCAAGAGATCATATTTCTAAATATGCACCAAGCATCATAAATACTACAATAAATGTAGACAAAATAAGAGATGTAATAGGGCCTGGTGGAAAAATGATTAATAAAATCATAGGAGAAACAGGTGTAAAAATTGATATAGAAGAAGATGGACGTGTATTTATTTATTCTAACGATACAGAAAATGGTAAAAAAGCATTAAAAATGATAGAAGATATAGCAAAAGATGTAGAAGTAGGAGAAATAGTAGAAGGAACAGTAACAAGAATAATGCCATTTGGAGCATTTATAGAAGTTCCTGGAGGAAAAGAAGGATTACTTCATATATCAAAAATATCTAAAGAAAGAATAGAAAAAGTAGAGGATGTTCTAAAAGTTGGAGATATAGTGACAGTTAAAGTATATGAAATTGACGATCAAGGAAGAATTAACTTAACTAAAAAAGATATAGAAGAACCAACAATTAATGATGAAGACTAAACTTTAGAAAACAAATACTATTTAATGGGCGTGCATTGCACGTCCATTAAATCTAAAGAGGAGTATAATATTAAAAATTAAAATATTATTAATTATGGAATATAAGTTGAAAAAATTTGTCCTAAATAGTATAATAATAAATGTAATTAAATACACTATTATTAGAAATAAAATGAAGGAGTAAAAAATGGTATATTTATATGTGCTTCAACAAGCATTAGTATGGATAGTAACAATATTTTGGTTATATCAATTAATTGTAAGTATATGTTCGCTTGTAAAACTAAAAGATAAGCCAATTTTAGAAGATAAACAAAATAGATTTATGGCAATTATTCCAGCACATAATGAAGAATCAGTTATAGCAAATTTAATTGATAGTTTGAAAAGACAAAATTACCCAAAAGAATTATTAGATATATATGTTATAGCTGACAACTGTACTGATAAAACAGCAGAAATTGCAAAAAATGCTGGTGCTATAGTATTTGAGAGGTTTGATGAAAAAAATAAAACTAAAGGCCATGCTTTAAAATGGTTTTTAAATAAAAAAATAGAAGAAGATGCACCATATGACGCTTTTTGTGTTTTTGATGCAGATAATATTGCACATGAAGATTTTATTAAAAATATGAATAAGAAGCTTTGTCAAGGTGAAGATGTTGTACAAGGATACAGAGATATAAAAAATCCAACAGATAGTTGGATTTCGGCAGGGTATGCAATATTTTACTGGACAATGAATAGATTTTATCATTTAGCAAGATACAATTTAGGACTTTCTCCATTAATAAATGGGACAGGATTTATGGTTAAATTTGATGTTATAAAACCAACTGGATGGGATACAAAAACTCTTACAGAGGATATAGAGTTTTCTTTAAAAAGAATTATAGCAGGTAAAAAACTTGGTTGGGCAACAGATGCAATTGTATATGATGAACAACCAGTAGGATTTAAACAAAGCTGGTCTCAAAGATCAAGATGGACTGTAGGACATATGCAATGTATACAAAATTATACAAAAGACTTAGCAACAGCAACTAAAGAGCATAAAACTTTAATGAATTTTGATGGATTATTATATATAGTTGGAAGTATACCAATGTTTGTTTTAACTTTAGTATTACTTGCAATAAACTTTATAATGTTTATTGGAAATGGAATAACAGCTTGGGAATTATTTGAAAATATTTTAAGATATTTAATACCTACATTTTTATTACCAATTGGAACAGCTATTCTTATAATGGTATTAGATAGAAAACCAATAAAACCAATGTGGAAAGGTTTAGTTTGTTATCCATTATTCTTAGGATCTTGGCTTCTAATTAACTTTAAATGTTTATTTAAAAGAGATACAAGCTGGGAAAAAATAGAACATGTAAGAGATATAAAAATAAATGATGTTGCTTAAAAAAATCTATATAGTAAATATAGGGCTGCATAAAATGCAGCCTATTTATATAATAAAAAATATGGATAATTAAATACCATAAAACCTATATTTAAAAGGGGAAATATAAATGAAAGAATTTATAATAAAAAATAAAGATAAAATTATAATTGGATTATTGATACTTACAATAATTCTACAAGTAGCACTAAGAATACAATATGGAAAAGAAAAACCTTATTTACATATAGATGAAGGATATTCATATGGACTTATGAACTACGATAAAATAGATATTATGAATAATGATGATTTTTATAACAATTGGCATCAAAATAAGTATTATGAGGATTATTTAACTATATCAAAAGAGGAGGCAAAAGATTTTACACCTGTATATGAAAATCAAAAAAATGATGTTCATCCACCTTTATTTTATTTATTACTAAGAGGTGCTGCATCTTTTACAATAGATTCTTTTTCAAAATGGACAGGAATATGTTTAAATATAATTATATTCATAATTACTAGTATTATGATATATTTAGTTGCAAATAAAATCTTTAAAAATAAATTATATGCAATTTCAGTTGTGTTAATAAATGGATTTACCTTAGCTGCAATAGATACTACAATATTTATTAGGATGTACGCATTAAATGCACTAAATTTACTTATTATAAGTTATTTACATATTATAAATTTGGATAAACAAGAATTAAAAATAAGAGATTTATGTATAATGTCGGTTTTTATTATACTAGGTTCACTTACACATTACCATTATCTAGTATTTCTATTTATACTATATGTTATATATATGATAAAATTTATAAGAAACAAAAATGTTAAAAATGCAGTAAAATATACCAGTATGATGGTAGTATCAGCAATTATATCGCTTTGTATTTTCCCATATTCGTTTGTACATATGTTTATGGGATATAGAGGGCAGGAGGCAATTTCTAGTTTAGAAAAAATTCCTCAAATGTGGAATTCATTAGGACAATACTTGGTAATATTAAATAATCATGTGTTTAATGGAATATTAATACTAATATTAGCTATTATAGCAGTTATTGCAATAATGAAAATAGCAAAAAATAAAAAGCTTACAATATCATTTACAAATAAAGAATTCTTATTATTACTAATACCAACATTAATGTATTTCACAATAATTGCTCTAATATCGCCCTACCAAGAAACACGTTATATTATGCCAATTTGTCCGCTGCTAGTAATAACTGTAATATATGGATTAAAGGTAGTTTTAGAAAAAGTGGTATCTAAAAAAAGTACATTCATAATTCTAAATTGTTTATTTATAGTAATGTTATTTATTCCACAAATATTTAATATAGAGTTAATGTACTTCTATAAAGATAAAACAGATATAGTAGAATATATAGAAGAAAAACATAATTTACCAGCACTATACATATTTAATAAAGAACAAAACAGATTTCTAGATGATATATATATGTTTACTAAATTAGATAATTCGTATATATTAGATTCAAAGCTATTTAATGTAGAAAAAGTAAGAGAAGTATTTGACGGAATAGATATTAAAAATGGAATAATAGTATTTATAAATGGTGGATTAGAAAATGATGAGTGTTTAGAAACTTTAAAAGAGAATCTAAATTGTTCATCATATAAATGGATAAAAAGAATGAATGCATGTGATATATATTTAGTAGAGAAATAGATTAAAAATTACATTACATATTAACAAATATTAATGTGTAGTTTATAGTTTGAAGTGCCTTTCTCCAAAAGGTAGAAGGGAGGGTTTGCTTTTTGAAAGATATACTAAAGATACTAAAGGCTTACATACTTTATTTAATTATAAAATATTTAAGTGATTAGTAAAGGAAAATAGTAGGAAATGTGGTTTCCTACTATTTTTATTGCTTTTTGAAAGATTTACTTTGCAATATTGCTATAATTATAATAGCATACTATTACTTAAATGTCAAATATTTTATTCAAGATTAATCTATGCTTTCAATTACAATTAAAATTCCTTGTTTAATTTCAATGGTTGCAACATTATCTACTATTTCATTACTAATTCCTAAGCTTTCACCAATTTTTAATGTGTAGTCTTTTAGTGGATATTTAAAACCATTTAAAGTTACTCCGTTTACTGTAGAAGTAAGAGGAATAAGTGAAATATATTTTCCATATATATTTGATTTTTCTAAGCTTATTTTAGAATTTATTAAATATATTTTATTATGTGGGTCGATAATTTTACAAGGAATCTGTTTTTCTAAACAACTATATAAAATATGTATATTTGCAAGAGTATGGTCTAGTCTTGTTCCGGGTTGCTCCTATAATAGTTATATTAGTAGAATTTAAACTTATTGCTAATTTTATTGCTATATCCGTATCAGTATAATCTTTTTCGGGATTATATTGGTGAATAGGTATACCTTTATCATTATAAAAATTAATAATATTTTTATTTGCAGAATCAAAATCACCTACAATATGATTTGGCAAAATTTTAAGTAAATACAAACTTTCTAAACCTTTATCAACTGCAATAATATTATCATAAGAAAAATTATTTATTGTTTTATTTAGAAATTCCGTATCGATATTTCCACCAGATATAATAAGAGTATTCATTTTTTTTCCTTTCTAATTAAAATTTGCTTTTCAATTTTATTTTATAGTGTTATAATAATTAAAGCATAAGAATATTATAATTACAAGTAAAATAAAGGAGATTTATAATGTGGGCAAGAGATAAAATAAAAGTGTATGCTTTTGTTGGACCTTCACGGAACAGGAAAAAGTTATAGAGCAGGGTTGGTTGCAAGCGAACAGGATATTAATTATATTATAGATGATGGTTTATTTATTAAAGAAAATGAAGTTATAGCTGGAAATTCAGCAAAAAAAGCACCTACAAAAATAGAAACTGTAAAACATGCGTTGTTTATAGATAATAGTGAAAAAGATGATGTTTTAAAAGCTATAAAAAAATATAAGCCAGATAAAATATTAATACTTGGAACATCTGATAATATGGTTAAAAAAATTGCTAATAATTTAGGATTACCAGAGATTTCTAAATTTATTTATATAACAGATGTTGCAACAGAAGAAGAAATGCAAACAGCAAAACGCATTCGTACAACAGAGGGAAAACATGTTATTCCAGTTCCAACTTTTGAACTAAAAAAAGATTTTTCAGGATATTTATTAGATCCATTACAAATATTTAAATCTAAAGGTAGAGGTGAAAAACCTTATATATCAGAAAAATCTATAATAAGACCAACGTTTAGTTATTTAGGAAACTTTACAATATCAGATAGTGTATTTAGACAAATTATAGAGCATATGGCAAATAAACAAGAAGCGGTATATAAAGTTACTAAAACTAGAGTAGATACACTAGGAGATGGAACTTCAATTTATATGGAAGTAATTGTTTTATACGGGTATAACATAGTAGATTTAATAAATAATTTTAAAATAAGAGCAAAAAAGGAAATTGAAAGATTAACAGCTATGAATGTGGATAAAATAGATGTAGTAGTAAAGGGCATACAGATGCCAGAAAAGAAGGAGGATTAAAAATGTCATTTGTAGTAGCAATAGATGGACCAGCAGGAGTTGGTAAAGGAACAATAGCAAAGGTGGTTGCAGAAAAGTTTAATTTAATTAACATAGATACAGGAGCAACTTTTAGATGTGTTACTCTAGAAATGTTAAATAGAAATATTAAACTTGATGAAGAAGATAAAATTATTAAGTTATTAAATGAAATTAATATTGAAATAAAAAAAGTGCAAGGTGAAGATGTAGTTTTACTAAATGGAAAAGATGTTAGTTTAGAAATAAGGACACCAAAAGTAAACGAATTTGTTTCACCTGTAAGTACTTTAAAAATAGTTAGAGAAAATTTATTATATTTACAACGAAAAATGGCAGAAGGAAAAAATGTAATTGTGGAAGGAAGAGATATTGGAACAACAGTATTTCCAAATGCAGATGTAAAGATCTATTTAGATGCAACACCTGAAGAAAGAGCAAATAGAAGAGTTAGACAAAATTTAGAAAAAGGTATAGAGTGTTCATATGAAGAGGTTTTAGAAAGTGTAAAGAATAGAGATAAAATAGATTCATCTAGGGAAACAGCACCTCTAAGAAGAGCGGAAGATGCTATATATATTGATTGTACAGAACTATCATTAGAACAGCTATCAAATAAAGTATTTGAAATTATAGAAGAAAAGATATAATAAATATAAAATGAGAGGAAGAAAACAATGAAATTATTTTTTAAAAAAATTGGTAGAGTCATTGTAAGAAGTGCAATATATGCTTATTGTAAGGTTGTTCATAGAGCAGAAATAATTGGAAAAGAAAATATTCCAGAAAAAGAGGCATTTATATTTTGTGGAAATCATAGAAACTATCTAGATCCTCCTTTAATGGTAGCAACAGTAGGTAGACATATTCGTTTTATGGCAAAAGAGGAACTTAGAAAAAATCCGTTTTTTTCATTCTTGGGAGTAGTGTTTGATGGTATTTATGTTAAAAGAGATTCTAAAGACGTAACAGCTTTAAAGACTACATTAAAAGCCTTAAAAAATGGAGAAAGCATAGCGCTTTTTCCAGAAGGTACTAGAAACGGTTTAGAAAAAGGTGAAAAAGCGAAAGATGGAGCAGCTTTTTTTGCATTAAAAACTGGTACAAGAGTTTTACCTGTTGGAATTTCAGGAGGACTAAAAAAATTTGAAAAGGTTAAAATTGTGTATGGAGAGCCACTAGATTTATCTAAATACAGAGAGATGTATAAAAATAAAGAAACAGAAAAAGAAGCATTAGAAGAAGCAACAAAAGTTATAATGGATGCTATTATAGAGTTGACAAAATAATACATTTTGGTATATAATAATAAGGTTAAAAATGAGAATTAGAAGGTTGCAATTAATGCAACCTTTCAAAACTAGAAAAGGGGAAGAAAAATGAATAACGAAAAAATAAGAAATATAGCAATAATTGCACACGTTGACCACGGTAAAACTACATTAGTAGATGCTCTTTTAAGACAAAGCCATATATTTAGAGATAATGAACAAGTAGCTGAAAGGGTTATGGATTCAAATGATATTGAAAAAGAAAGAGGTATTACAATTCTTTCTAAAAATACATCTGTAATGTATAAAGATATTAAAATAAACATTGTTGATACGCCTGGACATGCTGATTTTGGTGGAGAAGTTGAAAGGGTTTTAAAAACTGTTGATGGTGTTTTATTATTAGTGGATGCTTTCGAAGGACCTATGCCACAAACAAGAGAAGTTTTAAAAAAGGCACTTGCACTAAACTTAAAACCTATTGTTGTAATTAATAAAATAGATAGACCAGGAGCAAATCCAGAAAAAGTAGTTGACCAAGTTATAGAACTATTTATAGAATTAGATGCAAGTGATGAGCAACTAGATTTCCCAGTTGTATATGCTTCAGCAAAAAATGGAATTGGAAAAATGAATTTAACAGATGAGTCTACAGATTTAAATTGCCTATTTGAAACAATTATAAATGAAATAGAAGCACCAAAATGTGAAATAGAAGGACCAATGCAAATGCTTGTATCTAACATTGATTATGATGATTATGTTGGAAGAATTGCTGTAGGAAGAGTAGAAAGAGGAATGGTTAAAGCTGGAATGCCAGTAAGCATTTGTAAAAAAGATGATAAAGTTACAAATGGTAGAGTGGTAAAACTATATACACATGTTGGATTAAAAAGAGAAGAGACAGAAGAAGTAAAAGCAGGGGATATAATTGCTATTTCTGGAATTCAAGATATAAACATAGGTGAGACAATATGTGACTATGAACATCCAGAAAAGATTGATTTTGTGGATATAGATGAACCAACCGTATCTATGACCTTTAGTGTAAACAATGGACCATTTGCTGGAAAAGAAGGACAATTTATTACATCTAGACATATTAGAGATAGACTATTTAAAGAATTAGAAAGAAATGTAAGTTTACGTGTAAAAGAAACTGATTCACCAGATAGTTTTGAAGTATCAGGACGTGGAGAATTACATTTATCAGTATTAATTGAAAATATGAGAAGAGAAGGTTTTGAACTTTTAGTATCTCGTCCAAAGGTTATATTTAAAGAAATAAATGGACAAAAATGTGAACCTATTGAAAGATTAATAGTTAATGTTCCAGATGAATCAATCGGTACAGTTATTGAAAAATTGGGACAAAGAAAAGCCGAAATGGTAAATATGGAACCAGCAGAAGATGGACATACTAAAATAGAATTTAAAATTCCTGCAAGAGGATTAATAGGATATAGAACAGAATTCCTAACAGATACAAAAGGTATTGGTGTAATGAACCATGTATTTGATTCATATGAGCCATTTAAAGGAGAAGTATTATCAAGAGTAAGAGGAACCATTATAGCATTTGAGCCAGGAAAGTCAGTAACATATGGCTTATATAATGCACAAGATAAAGGTGACTTATTTATAGGTGCTGGTGTAGAAGTATATGAAGGAATGATAGTAGGATTAAACTCAAGAAATGAAGATTTAGCAATAAATGTATGTAAAGAAAAACATTTGACAAATACAAGAGCATCAGGTTCTGATGATGCATTAAGACTAGTTCCACCAATACAATTTTCACTAGAAAAAGCAATTGAATTTATACAAGATGATGAATTAGTTGAAGTTACACCTAAGAGTATTCGTTTAAGAAAGAAAATATTAAACAGTAAAGAAAGAGAAATAGCTGCAAGAAGAAAATAAAAAGATAAATTACTTGTATATTTTAATACAATGTGTTAATATAATATACATATAGAAAAGCTTATAAAAAAGCAAAGTAAATTATATCTATTTTGGTAACAGAGAATTTAGGTATTAGCTGAGAGCCTAAAACCATAAAATATAGTTGAAATTTCACTTTTTTAGTTTTATCTTGAAATAATAGTAGGGATAAACGTTAGTTACGTTATAACTTTAATGAGGTTAATTATACTAATTAATAAATTTAGGTGGTACCACGAATCCATTTCGTCCTATTATGTAGGAATGAAATGGATTTTTTGATTATTACAAGGTTATTAAGGAAATGGAAAAGAAAGGGGATAAATAAAAAATGAAAGAACAAATTGAAAAAATTAAAATTACTGCAAAAGAAGAAGTTAAAAATGCTTTAGACTTACAAAGCTTAGATGAAGTTAGAGTTAAGTACTTAGGTAAAAAAGGAGAACTAACAGGGGTACTTAGAGGAATGGGAGCAATTTCTCAAGAAGAAAGACCAATTATAGGAGGTCTTGTAAATACTGCAAAAGAAGAAATTGAAAATGCTATAAAAGAAAAAGAGGAAGAATTAAAGGTTATTGAACTTAATAAAAAATTAGAAAATGAAAAAATTGACATTACACTTCCTAGTGTAAAAGTAAAAAGAGGAAGTAAACATCCAATTAATCGTATTATAGAGGAACTTGAAGACTTATTTGTATCTATGGGATATGATGTAGTTGATGGACCAGAACTAGAAACAGATGAATATTGTTTTGAAAGATTAAATCTTCCAAAAGGACATCCAGCAAGAGATATGCAAGATACTTTTTATGTAACAACAGAATATTTATTAAGAACACAAACATCAGCTGTTCAAGCAAGGGTAATGATGGATAACAAAGAAAAAACACCAATTCGTGTTATTTGTCCAGGAAAAACATATCGTAGAGATGATGATGCAACACATTCTCATCAATTTGGTCAAATAGAAGGATTAGTAATTGATGAAGGAATAAGCCTTGCACATCTAAAAGGTACCTTAGAAGTATTTGTAAAACATATGCTAGGAGCAGATTCTAAACTTCGTTTTAGACCAAGTTATTTCCCATTTACAGAGCCATCTTACGAAGTAGATGTTAGCTGTTTTAAATGTGGTGGAAAAGGATGTAATTTATGCAAACAAACTGGATGGATTGAAATTTTGGGTTCAGGAATGGTGCACCCAAACGTATTAAAAATGAATGGATATGACCCAGAAAAATATTCAGGATTTGCATTTGGAACAGGACTTGACCGTTTAGCTATGTTTAAATATGGTATTACTGATATTCGTTTACTATATGCAAATGATGTTAGATTTTTAAATCAGTTCGACAGAAAAGATTAAGGGAGGAATGATATAAATGAAACTAAGTACAAATTTTGTAAAAGATTATGTAGATATAGATGTAGATGTAAAAACACTTGCAGAAGACATGACAGGTGTTGGAAATGAATATGATTCAGCAGAAAAGTTGATAAATGCTACAAAACTAATAATAGGGGAAGTAAAAGAATGTGAAGCACATCCAGATTCTGACCATCTACACATATGTAAAGTAGATATTGGAAGTGAAATATTAGATATAGTATGTGGTGCACCAAATGTAAGAAAAGGATTAAAAGTAATTGTAGCACAAGTTGGGGCAGAATTACCAGGAGATTTTAAAATTAAAAAAGGAATGATAAGAGGCTGTGAATCAAACGGAATGCTTTGTTCTATGCAAGAATTAGGACTTGAAAACAAATTCTTAACAGAAGCAGATAAGAATGGAATTCATAAATTACCAGATACAGCAGTTGTTGGAGAAGATCCAATAAAATTTTTGGGATTAGATGATGAAGTTATAGATTTTGAATTAACTGCAAACCGTGGAGATTTATTAAGTATACTTGGAATGGCATATGAAATTGGAGCAATTTATGATAAGCCAGTTAAAGAAATAGATGTTACATATAAGGAAAATAGTGAAAATATAAATGATACCTTCAAGCTAAACATTCAAACAGATAATTGTAGTATCTTTTTAACTAAAAAAGTAAAAAATGTAACAATTAAAGAAAGTCCTGCATTTATTAAAAATAGATTAATAGCATCTGGAATAAGACCAATTAATAATGTTGTAGATATTAGTAACTATGTAATGTTAGAGACAGGGCAACCACTACACTTCTACGATGCAGATACACTAAAAGGAATGTTAGAAGTAAGAATGGCAAAGAGTGGAGAAAAGCTAACTACTTTAGATGGTATCCAAAGAGAACTAGCAAGTGACGATATAGTTATTTCTGATGGAGAAAGAGCGATAGGTCTTGCAGGTGTTATGGGAGGAATAGATACTGAAATAGAAGAGACTACAAAGAATATTGTAATAGAAGCGGCAATTTTTGATGCTGTAAAAATAAGATACACATCTAAAAAAATATTAAGAAGTGAAGCAAGTAGCCGTTTTGAAAAAGGATTAGATCCAAATAGAACATATATGGCAATAAATCGTGCATGTAGTTTGTTAGAAAAATATGCAGATGCCGAAATTGTAGGCGGAATAGCTGTATATGATACTACAGATAAAGAAGATAAAAAAATAGGTATAACCTTTAAAAAAATTAGAGATATCTTAGGATTAGATATATCTAAAGAAAATATATTAGATGCATTTAGAAGACTTGGATTCAAATGTGAAGTAAAAGAAGATAAAGTTAGAGTATCTGTTCCAACAAGAAGAATTGATATATCAATTGAAGAAGATTTAATTGAAGAAGTGGGACGTATTTATGGAGTAGATAATATTGAAGGTAAACTTCCAGTATTACCATTAAAAACAGGAAATTACGATAAAACCACAAGACAAATTAGAAATAAAATGGTAGATTTAGGACTAAACGAAACCTTATCTTATATATTAGTAGGTGACAAAGAAGCAAAACAATTTATTAAAGCTGATAGTATTGAAACACCAAAATTATTAGCTCCATTAACAGAAGAGAGAAATACATTAAGAGCAAGTATTTTACCATCACTTTATAAGATTTATGAATATAATATAGCAAGAAATGTAAAAGATGTATCTATTTTTGAAATTGGAAAAAGCTTCTATAAAAGAGGAGAAGAATATGGAGAAGAAAGAAAACTTGCAGCATTAATTAGTGGAACTTTTTATGAAGGTATAGGAAATACAAAAAAAGTAGATTTTTATATTGTTAAAGGTATAGTAGAAGAACTATTAGATTATTTAGGTTTTGGAGGAAGATACAGTTTTGTTACAGATGGGGATATTCCTTGTGAATTCCATCCATATCAAACAGCACTTATATCTGTAAATAACGATAAAGTAGGAATAATAGGAAAAGTACATCCTGAAAAAGCAAAAGAAGATGTATTTGTATTTGAAATTAATCTAGACAAATTGCTTGCAAAAAAAGTAGGAAGCATGAAATATAAAGAAATATCAAAATATCCTGAAATAAAGAAAGATTTATCAATGCTTGTGGATAAAAATATAACTTCAAATGATATAAAAATGGCAATTAAAAAATTAGGTGGAAGCTTATTGACAAATGTAGAAATATTTGATGTATATACAGGAAAAAACATAGAGGAAAACAAGAAAAGTTTAGCATATTCTTTAACATTTGCAGCAAAAGATAAAACGTTAACAGATGAAGAAATTAATCCTATAATGGATAAAATAATTTCAGGACTTGAAAAACAAATAGGAGCAGAGCTTAGAAAGTAAAAGGGGAAATTATAATATGAATTCAAGACCAATCGGTATATTTGACTCAGGCGTTGGAGGAATGACAGTACTTGCAGAAATTGCAAAAGAACTTCCAAATGAAGATTTAATTTATTTAGGAGATACAAAAAATTTTCCATATGGAGATAAATCTAAAGAAAATATTATAAAAATATCAAAAAAATGTGTAGAATTTTTAATTAGTAAAAACGTAAAATTAATTATAATTGCATGTGGAACAGCTACAAGCCAAGCTTTAGAAGAATTAAGAAAAGAGTTTACAATACCTATTTTAGGAATAATTTCACCAACTGTAGATAGTATTAAAAAAGGCGTTAAGGAAAGCTCAAAATCTATTATTGGAGTAATTGCAACAGAAGGAACTATTAGAAGTAATAAATGGGAACAAGAATTAAAAGAAAAAATAGAAGATATTACAGTAATTAATAAGGCGTGTCCACTGCTAGCACCAATGGCAGAACAAGGCTGGACTGAAAATAAAGTTGCAGAAGAAACAATTAAAGAATACATGTCAGTATTTAGAGATAAAAATATAGATAAGTTAATTTTAGGATGTACACATTATCCATTATTTAAAGAACTAATTGAAAAAGAATTAGGTAATGATGTTGAAATTATAAACACTGGGGAAAAAATTGCCCAATATGTAACAAACTATCTAAATGAACAAAATACAAATAATGATAAAACAAATAAAGCGGATTGTAAAATTTACTTAACAGATACAGAATGTAACTTTATAAATGTAGTAAGTATTTTGCTTAAAAATAGTAATATTGAAAATAAAATATCGAAAATAGATATAGAGAATTAAAATAGAAAAAGAGTTATAATGATAAATTAATGTCATTATAACTCTTTTTCTAACATATATATTAACAACTTAAAATTTAAGAGGAGGAGTTACATATATATGAAAAAATTATTGTCATTTGTTATGATTTTTGCAATTGTAGTTTGTAGTGTTTCAGTTGTTTTCGCACAAGATGAATATAGCTTTGACCTTCAATATACGGGTACAATTGTTAAAAACGTAGAAAAAGATGCAGTTGTTTTATTAACTGGAGTAAATGGAACACCACATACTAGTGTACAAATTAAAGTAGATATTACAGGACCTGCAACACCAAAGATACTTGCAACAGATTCTACTGGTACAGAATATGATATTGCACAACTTGGATATTGGGGTCCACCATCAGGATTTCAAGTAGGAGGAGATTTTGTAAATAGAACACCAATAAAAGCAACATTTATAGAGGAAGGGTCATATACAATAAAATTAAGTTTAGTAGATCTTGCAAATGGAAATGCAGTAATCACCACAAAAACATTTGATATTGAAGTATATGAGGATGTTACAGGAAACAATACCATAACTAACACAATTACTAATGAAGTAGAAGGAAATACTTTAGAAGAATTACCTAAAACAGGAACTAGTGTTATAGAATATGTAATGTATACTATAGCAATTGTTTTAATAATTAGTATAATTGGAATGTATATTAATAAAAGAAAAGTAAATGGATAAAAAGTATATGGGCGGAGTATTTAGTCCGCTCTTATTTATATAAATAGTAAAGAGGCGAAATATGAAGGCAAATTTTGTGTGTTTTAAAATATCTAAAGCTATTTTAATACTTTTACTAGTTATATTAACAGAGCTAATATTTATTTTTATAGGAATAAATGAGATAAAAGAAGAAAATAGCTTTGAGGATATAAAGGAAAAGATAACTAAAAATGAAATTACACAAGATAGTACTATAAATAAGAATTCCATCGAGAATTATATAAATATTACAGAAGAAAATAAAACTGAAAATAATTCCTTAAAAGAAGACAAAGAAGTATTAGAGGAATATAAAAATATGCCAAGAGAATTAAAAGGATATAAAGTAATACGGAAAAATAACAATTCCAAAGCTAAAATTAGATAGTTTTGTTTTAGCAGAAACAAATAAAAAATCGCTTAAAGTTTCTATAACCAAGCTATTTGGGCCAAAAATTAATGAGATAGGTAACTTTTGTATTGCTGGGCACAATTATAGAAACAATAAAATGTTTGGTGGAATAAAAAAATTAGAAAAAGGTGATGAAATTATACTAACAGATACATTTGATAGAGCTATAAAATATAAAGTTTACGAGAATTATCAAACAGACCCTAAAAATGTAGAGTGTTTAAAACAAGATACAGGAGGAGAAAGAGAAATAACTTTAATTACTTGCACAGCACGGAGCAATTAAAAGGGTAATTGTAAAAGCAGTAGAAGAATATGATTAAAATAATTCATAAACCTTCTAAAATATGCATATAAATTAACTAGCATATTTTAGGAGGATTTTTTATGTTTTTAGTATTTAACAAACAAAAAATCATATCATATTTAGTAGCATTTTCTACAGTAGCCATTTTATTTTGTGGAGCTGGATTTTTTATGCCAAATTTAGATGAAACTGTAGAGACTTCTGCAAGTACTAAAAAATTATTACCTATTTATTCAGTAGACACAGAAGAAAAAAAGATTTCACTTACAATTAACTGTGCTTGGAATGCAGATGATATAGATAAAATTTTAGATACTCTAAGTAAATATAAAATTCAAGTTACATTTTTTATGGTAGGAGATTGGGTAGATAGATTTCCAGAAGCAGTAAAGAAGATAAGTGATGCAGGGCATGAAATTGGTAACCATTCAAATACGCATCCGCATGTTAATAATTTAAGTTATGAAAAAAACGTAACTGAGATAAAAACATGTGCTGATAAGATAGAGAAAATAACTGGGAAAAGAAGTACGTTATATAGAGGACCATATGGTGAATATAATGATGTAGTAATTAAAGCAGCTGAAAGTGAAAACCATAAAGTAATACAATGGTCATTAGATACGTTAGACTATAAAGGATTAACTGAAAATGAAATGTGGAATAGATTAAAGGATAAATTAACAAAGGGAAGTATTATTTTAATGCATAATGGTACAGAACACACAGCAGAGGCACTAGATAAACTTATATATAATATACAAGAAAAAGGGTATAGTATCGTAAAAGTATCAGATTTAATTTACAACGAAAACTATACTATAGACAATAATGGTATGCAAAAACTGGTAAAAAAATAGAATAAGTAAAAAATTAAAGGACATAATAGAATATATAATCTTGTAAGGAGAATTTTAGATGTCTTTTATTGGAGTTATATGTGATACTAAAAATGAAAATTACATAAAGCAAATATTGAGAGAAAATTTAAAAAATAAAACTGTAATTATATTAAAAGAGGATAATGTTGAAAATTTTAAAAATATAAAGTTTGAAACTGTTATTATAATGTCTAATGATAAAACAACAATTTTAAATAAATTAAAACAAGATGAGGAAGATTTTATAAAGAAAATAATTGATGGTGCAAAATATTTAGTAGTTAATGCAGATGAAGAGATTAACTTAAATTTGTTACAAGAAACAAATGGCAAAGTAATAACGTATGGTTTTAATAGTAAAAGTACCGTAACAGCATCTAGTGTTAAAGAAGATGTCGTTTTACTTTGTGTACAAAGAAACATAGAAAATTTAGAAGGTAAAAACATAGAATTGCAAGAATTTAACATAAATAAATTAAATTCAAAAATTCCAACAAACATAGTTATGGGGCTGGCTACAGTATTGTTAATGTATGGAATAGAAGATTTAAACATATAGAAAAAAGACTATAATATCAATAAAAATAGCCTTATAAAAATAAATAATTGGAAAAAATAAACTTTTTATGTAGACAAAACCAAAAAAAAGTAGTATAATTAAGTTATGCGAGTTAAAAAAGTATTCTAAAACACAAGCATAATGAATAAGATACAATAGAAAAATAAAAAAAATAGGGAGGAAAAAAATGAATATAAACTATGCAGATAATAACCATTTAGTATTAATGGGGAAAGTAACAAGTGAAAAAAGATTTAGTCATGAAATTTATGGAGAGAGCTTTTACATATTTGATATGGAAGTTCCACGTTTAAGTGATGCACAAGATATTATACCAGTAACAATTTCGGAAAGATTAATTCCAGAAGGAACATTAGAAATAGGAAAGAAAGTTCTAATTAAAGGTCAATTTAGATCTTATAATAGTTTCGAAAACGAAAAAAATAAGCTAATACTAACAGTATTTGCAAAAGATATCTTTTTTGAAGATGAAATTGAAAATGAAGTAAATAATGAAGAAAATAAAGAACTAGTATCAAATGAAGTAATATTAACAGGATATATATGTAAAAAACCAATTTATCGTCAAACACCATTTGGACGTGAAATTGCAGACTTATTACTTGCAGTAAATAGAGCATACAATAAATCAGACTATATTCCAGCAATTGCTTGGGGAAGAACTGCAAGATTTTGCCAAAACTTAGAAGTTGGTACAGAAGTAAGAGTAACAGGAAGGGTTCAATCAAGAACCTATGAAAAGAAGTTTGAAGATGGAACTAGTCAAACAAGAGTTGCTTATGAAGTATCAATTGGTAGCTTAGAAGTAATAAGTGAAAAAGAAAATTCCATGGAAGAAAAGCAAGAAGAGGCTATCTAAAATATCTTGACAAGTGAAAAATTATAAGATATAATTTATATGCAATAGTAAGAAAAAGTTCGTTAGTGTTCATAGCAACACAAAAAAACCAGAGTTCGCACCTCTGGTTTTTTTTATGTAGTTAGCCTTTATTGTTATGTCCTGTGCATAGAATAATAACTAATACTACTAGAAAAGTAATAAGTTCGTTTGCATTCAATTGCAACACCTCCTTTCTTAAAAGGATTATTAGTATAATAACAAACTGTTTCCTAAAAGTCAATATATTTTGACAAAAATGTCGGTTTTTCTAAAAGCGAACTTAAAAGGATCATAAAGCATATTATAAATAGCATATAATTAAGTGGGAGGTAGCTTATGTTAGATGGAAAATATAGTTCTTCATTAAATACACCAATGGGTGCAATTAATGGAACAATAACACTTATGAGTAATGGAAACAATGTACAAGGGATAATTGAAACAATGGGAATGAGAAACAATTTTGTTGGGGTAAAAACAAAAGAAAATGAAGCAAGTTTTAAAGGTAATTTTAATACACCACTGGGCAATATACAATATACTGCCACTTGTATAGTTATGAATGGAACACTAGAATTAATGGCAAATACAAATAAAGGTAATTTTAAACTAATGGGAAAACGAATGTAAATAACAAATGGTCAATGGGGACGGGGAATTTTGACAACCTCATAATTGTCAAAATTCCCCGTCCCCATTGACAACCCCAAAATTTAACAAATTCTTAAAACTTATTAAGAAATTATTAAAAGCCTAGTAAAATTTAGAAAAATATATATAATTAGATTAATAGAAAAATAGGAGGAAGAATATGGAAATTTTAAAAGTAGAAAATTTATCTAAAACTTATGGAAAAGGAGAAACTACTGTAAAGGCAATTGATAATATAAGTTTTTCAGTAGAAGAAGGAGAATTTGTAGCAATTATAGGACCATCAGGCTCACGGAAAATCTACTATGCTTCATATTTTAGGAGGAGTAGATAGACCAAGTTCACGGAAAGGTTTACATTCAAAATAAAGATATATATTCATTAAATAATAATGATTTAGCAGTATTTAGAAGAAGAAATGTAGGACTAATTTATCAGTTTTACAATTTAATTCCAATTTTAAATGTGGAAGAAAACATTTCACTTCCAGTAAAATTAGATGGTAAAAAAGTAGACGAAAAAAGACTTAAAGAAATAATTAAAACCTTGGGATTAGTTGGAAGAGAAAAACATTTACCAAATGAATTATCAGGAGGGCAACAACAACGTGTATCTATTGGAAGAAGTTTAATGAATGATCCTAGTATAATTTTAGCAGATGAACCAACAGGAAATCTAGATAGCAAAAATGGAAAGGAAATTTTGGAACTCCTTAAATTTTCAAATAGAGAGTTTAATCAAACACTAATTATGATTACACATGACCCTAGTATCGCAAAAGAAGCAGATAGAATTATAAAAATAGAGGACGGAAAAATTGTTAGTGACGAGAAAATAAAATAGGGGGATTAAGGAATGAATATATTAAATAAGCTTACAGTGAATTACCTAAAAATGAACAAAAAAAGAACAATAGTAACTATTATAGGTATAATATTATCAGGTGCAATGATTACTGCTGTTGCAACACTTGCTGTTTCCTTCCAAAGATTTATGTTAGATGTAGAAATTGGTTATGATGGCGCTTGGGATGCATATTTTAAAGAAGCAAAAATAGAAGATATTGATACAATAAGAAACGATAAACGTTTTAGTGACATTATGATTATGTCTAAGGTAGGAATGGCTGAGAATAAATATTCAAATGACGAATTCTTATATATAAAAGCATATGATAGTAGTGCTTTAAAAAATATGAAAGTTAAATTAATAGAGGGAAGATTACCTGAAAACGAAAATGAAATTGTACTTAGCAAAACCTTTTTTGATGGTAAAGAAAATGAACCCAAAATTGGTGACAGGGTAACACTAGATATTGGCAAAAGAATGAGTGATGGATATGAATTAATTAGTCAAGCAAAAGAAGATAATGAAACCTTTGTAAAAGAGGGGGAAAAGACCTATTTAATATGTGGGAAAATAGAAAGACCAGATTTTGAAACAGGAACTGATAATTATACAGCAGGTGTAACTTTTCTAGATAATGAAAATATGATAACATCTAGTACTGTTGATGTTGGTATTATTTCAAAAAAGGCTAAGAATATTTATAAGGATACTGAAGAAATTGCTGAAAAATTAGGAATGTATGAAATAAATGCACTTGGTGAGAAAGTATATAATGTAAAATACAATACATACGTACTCGCATATAAAGGAGTAAACAACCAAAGTGGATTTAATGAAATGTTATATACAGTATGTGGAATTTTAATAGCTGTTATAATGGTAGGATCTATATTAGTTATATATAATAGTTTTGCAATTTCAGTATCGGAGAGGAAAAAGCAATTTGGAATGTTATCATCAATAGGTGCAACTAAAAAGCAGATAAAAAAATCTGTTATATGTGAAGGTGCGATATTAGGCATAATAGGAATTCCAATTGGTATACTTTCTGGAATTGGTGGAATAGGAATAACTTTAAAGGTAGTTAATAGTTTATTAAAACCTATGATGAGAGAAGAAGCACTTAATTGGTCATTACACTTAGTAGTATCTTGGCAAGCAGTTCTAATTGCAGTAGTACTTATTGCATTAACAATATACTTATCTGTTGTAATACCAGCAAAGTGTGCAAGTAAAATTTCCCCAATAGAAGCAATTCGTGGAAATAATGAAATAAAGATAAAACCTAAAAAATTAAGAACACCTAAATTTATTAATAAAATATTTGGCGTCGAAGGAGAAATTGCACTAAAGAATTTAAAAAGAAGTAGAAAAAAATATAGAACAACAGTTATTTCACTTATGATAAGCATTATATTATTCATTTCGGTAAGCGGATTTGTAGGATATATGTATGGCGGATTTGATGCAATGTATGAAAGTGTAGATTATGATTATTCTATTTTTATTTATACAAATAACAGTGAAGAAAGTAAGCAAATGGCAAAAAAAGCGAAAGAGAGAATAGAAAGTTCTAAAAATATTGATAAGCTAACAATATATGATAATATATATGCAAATAGTATTATTCCTAAAAACAAATTAGATAGTAGAATGGAAAAAGCCAAAGAAGAAAAAGCTTATATTAAAGATTATATAAATGATTATGAAGATAAATATCATATAGGAATTAATATAATTTCATTAAACAATAAGCAAATGAAGGAATATTTAAGAAAAATAGGACTAGAAAAATTGGAAAATAATGAAGCTATATTAATAAACTATGTGGATTTATTAAAAACAGCACAACTTGAAGGAAATGTTACGAATTATAAAGAAAATGAATTGCTAGAAATTGAAACCTATGCTATGCCAGATGATAAAGGTGAAATAAAACTTGGAGAAAATACAGAAAAAATTCAATATAAGCTAGCAAAAGTAACAGATGAAATGCCTTTTGGGATAAAAAATACGAATTATTTAAATTTAATATTAATAGTTAATGAAAATGAAATAAATAAATTAGAAAACGATGTATATACACATATGATATTTACTGCAAAAAATGATAAAGAATTAAAAGAAGAACTAGATAATTTAGAACGAGAAGTAGGAGATATATCATTAAATATACAAAACGTAAAAGAAGAGATGCAATCACAGCGTAATTTGAAAATGATCATAAATATTTTCTTATATGGATTTATTGCACTAATATCAGCAATAGGAATTGCAAATATTTTTAATACTATTTCTACTAATTTAAATTTAAGAAGAAGAGAGTTTGCAATGTTAAAATCAATAGGAATGACAGATAAAGGCTTTAAGAAAATGTTAAATTTAGAGTGTTTCTTCTATGGAACAAAAGCATTACTTTTTGGATTACCAATTGGTATTGGAATATGTTATTTAATAAATCAAGGATTTGGCAATTTAATTGAATTTGCCTTCAGCTTACCTTGGAGTAGTATAATAATTTCAATAATAGCAGTATATTTAGTAGTATTTATTACAATGTTATATTCTAGTAGCAAGATAAAAAAAGAGAATATTATTGATGTTTTAAGAGATGAAAATATTTAAAAATAAAATGCGCATTATAAATAATTATAATGTGCATTTTTGACAAATTGTATTGCGTAATTTTAAAAGATGTGGTAAAGTTAAATTCGAAGGAGGCGAGTTTTATGTTAAAACAATTATCTATAAACAGCTCTAAAGGTATTTTTAAAACATACAAAGCTAATATTTTAAAGAAGATAGAATTAAAAAAGAAAGGAGATGAAATGTATAGAGAATATATAATGAATGCTATAAGAGAAGCAGAAGAAGATTTAAAAAATGGCGGTAAAACATATACTTGGGAAGAATTCGAAGAAAGAATGGAGCAATTATATGGAAAAATATAAAATTATTATAGCAAGCCAGGCTGATGAAGATTTATATAGAATGAGTATGTATTTACCTAACAATAAGTTTAGGGATTTTCGAAAAGCATTAAAAGAAAAATATATAAATCTTAAAAGTATGCCCAAAATGTATCTAAGATTATACTATGAGAAGAAAACAAAAACAGATTTTAGAAAAATTACATATGGAAAATATATAATCATTTATAAAATTCAAGAAAGTCAAATAACAATTTTAAGAATTGTGTCAGAAAAAGAAAATTATTTAAAACCAAAATTATTAGAAATCTATTAAAAATCCAAGAATAAAAATTAAATATTATAAGAAAATGTTATTTTATATATTAATAACTTTATTTTGTTATGTGAAAATTTATTGTTAATGTATAAAACACATAAAAATACACACCTTATAAATAAAAAAGTTATGAGGTGTATTTTTATGTATAATAGCAAAGATAAAGGAGAACAGTTAAAAGAAAGAGAAAAGCACATTAAAGAGGCAAGAGATGAATTTGGAACAGAAGTAGGAGAAGATGCTACAAAATATGGGGAATTTGTATGTTCTTATTTTGCTTGGGTTTCTCTACCAGAACAAAAAGAAAAGGCAGAAGAATTGCAAAATATAACAAAAAGAGAATAAATATAATATTGAAAAGATAGAAATAGATTTTATATATTTCTATCTTTTTATGAAATATATTAAGTCATATAAAATGAAATTGTCTAAACATACAATTTTGTAAAAATCCTTATAAATAGGGGTTGCAATATTAGAAAAAAGTGATATAATGTAAAGGCTAATTTAAAAAGCAAGAAAGGATTTGAATTAAATGAGTATAAAAGTAGAAAACACAGAAAACAAAAATGAAGTAAAATTAGAATTTACAATTGAAGCTGCTAAATTTGATGAAGCAATTAAAAAAGTATATTTAAAAAGTGCAAAATATTTTAATATACCAGGATTTAGAAAGGGTAAAGCTCCAATGAATATTGTTGAAAAATATTATGGAGATGAAATATTCTATGAAGATGCTTTCAATGAAGTAGTGCCAGAAGTATATGAAAAAGAATTAAAAGAAAACAATATAGAAGCTGTAAGCCATCCTGATATAGATGTTAAACAAATTGGAAAAGGACAAGACTTAATATTTACAGCAGTAGTTCAAACTAAACCAGAAGTAGAACTTGGAAAATATAAAGGTATAGAATTAAAAAAAGTTGAGTATAATGTAACTGACCATGATATTGAACATGAACTTGGACATATGCAAGAAAAGAATGCAAGACTAGTTTCAGTAGAAGATAGAGCAGTAGAAAGTGGAGATATTACAGTAATAGATTTTGAAGGATTTGTTGATGGTGTGGCTTTTGAAGGTGGAAAAGCAGAAAATCACGAATTAACAATAGGAAGCAATACTTTCATACCAGGATTTGAAGACCAAATTATAGGTATGAAAATTGATGAAGAAAAAGATATTAATGTAAAATTCCCAGAAGAATATTTTTCAGAAGAATTAAAAGGAAAAGATGCAACATTTAAAGTAAAATTACACGAAATCAAAAAGAAAGAATTACCAGAACTTAATGATGATTTCGCAAAAGATGTTAGCGAATTTGACACATTAGATGAACTAAAAAATAGCATCAAAGAAAAAATTGAAGAAGAAAATAAAAATAAAGCAAAATATGAAACAGAAGATGCAGCAGTAAAAGCTGTATGTGATAATGTTACTATTGATATTCCATCAGGAATGATTGAAACAGAAATAGATAATATGACAAAAGAAATTGAACAAAGACTTTCATACCAAGGAATGAAATTAGATAATTATTTACAAATGATTGGAAAAACACAAGCTGAATTTAGAAAAGAATATGAAGAACAAGCAACTACATCTGTAAAAAGTAGATTAGTATTAGAAGCAATAATAAAAGCAGAAAATATTGAAGCAGATGAAGAAAAGGTTAATGAAAAAATAAAACAAATGGCTGAAATGTATGGACAAAAAGAGGAACAACTAAAAGAAAATGAAGGATTTGTAAACTACATAAAAGAATCATTAAAAAATGAAAAAGCAGTAGAATTTATTGTAGAAAATGCAAAAATAAAATAAGTACTAAAAGTCGGGGGTATGAAGTATTAAATGTAAATTAATTTTATGTTCTATACCTCTGGCTTTTGTGATATTATGTATAAAAAGCTAAATGATAGTTAAAAATTAAAAGTGAAGAGTACAATTTACTTCGCAAATTTTAAAGGAGGAAACAATTATGTTACAAGATAGTTTAGTTCCATATGTAATTGAACAAACAAATAAAGGAGAAAGATCATATGATATATTCTCTAGACTTTTAAAAGATAGAATTATTTTCTTAGGAGAGGACGTTAATCCAACAACTGCAAGTTTAGTAATTGCACAACTTTTATTCTTAGAGTCAGAAGATCCAGATAAGGAGATAAGTTTATACATTAACTCACCAGGGGGTTCTATAACAGATGGAATGGGAATAGTAGATACAATGAATTATATAAAATGTCCAGTTTCTACAATATGTATAGGTATGGCTGCAAGTATGGGAGCAGTACTTTTAGCATCAGGTGAAAAAGGAAAAAGATTTGCTACACCAAATGCTGAAATTTTAATTCATCAACCATTAATAGGTGGAAATGGAATATCAGGTCAAGCTACAGAAATAAAAATACATGCTGATCATATGATAAGAACAAGAGAAAAATTAAATAAATTATTAAGTGATAGAACAGGTCAAAGTTTAGAAACAATTATAAAAGATACAGAAAGAGACAACTATATGACTGCTGAAGAAGCTTTAAAATATGGATTAATAGATGGAATTATGGATAAAAGAGCGTAGAGTAAAATCTTTATATAGAAGTAAGAGATAAGAGTGAAGGGTGAAAATTAAATGGCTAAAAACCAAAATGAAAAAAATGTTAAATGTTCTTTTTGTGGAAAATCACAGGATACTGTAAAAAAGATTATAGCAGGTCCTGGAGTATATATATGTGATGAATGTATTTTTTTATGTAAGAATATCCTTGAAGAAGATTATATAGAAGAAGATGATATTGGATATACACTAGAAGAAGCAAATGATTTACCAAAACCAGAGGAAATTAAAAAGATACTTGACCAATATGTAATTGGGCAAGAAGAAGCTAAAAAGACACTTGCAGTTGCAGTGTACAATCATTATAAAAGAATTAATAGTGAAGATGAAATAAATGATGTAGAAATTCGGTAAAAGTAATGTTTTATTATTAGGCCCAACTGGTTGTGGAAAGACTTTACTTGCACAAACTTTAGCAAGAATTTTAAAAGTACCTTTTGCGATTGCAGATGCTACAACATTAACAGAAGCAGGGTATGTTGGTGAAGATGTTGAAAATATTTTGCTTAAACTAATTCAGGCTGCTGATTATGATGTAGAACTTGCCCAAAAAGGAATTATATATATAGACGAAATAGATAAGATAACAAGAAAATCTGAGAATCCATCTATTACAAGAGATGTTAGTGGAGAAGGTGTACAACAAGCGCTACTAAAAATAGTTGAAGGAACTGTTGCCTCTGTTCCGCCACAAGGTGGAAGAAAGCATCCACATCAAGAATTTATACAAATAAATACAGCAAATATATTATTTATTTGTGGAGGTGCATTTGAAGGATTAGATAAAATTATTGATGAAAGAATTGGAAAAAAAGTAATAGGATTTGGAGCAAAAATTGAAAGTAAAAAAGAGATAGATAAATCAGTTATATATGGAGAATTATTACCACAAGACTTATTAAAATTTGGATTAATTCCAGAGTTTGTAGGAAGACTTCCAATTGTTGCAACATTAAAAGAATTAGATAGAGAAGCTTTAATTCAAATTGTAACAGAACCAAAGAATGCATTAGTAAAACAATATAAAAAATTGTTAGAATTAGATGATGTAGAGTTAGAATTTGAGAAAGAAGCTTTAGAGGTTATTGTAGATAAAGCAATTGAAAGAAATACAGGGGCAAGAGGTCTTCGTTCAATAATTGAAGATATTATGAGAGACATTATGTTTGAGATACCATCAAATCCTAAAATTGAAAAATGTATTGTTACTAAAGAAACTGTAAAAGATGGAAAAGAACCAAAACTTATTTTAAATGAAAATAAGCAAGTAAAGAAGCATATAAAAAAGAGAAAAGTAATACAAAAAAATACAGAGACAGCATAAAAACAAAAAATCGTTTTAGAATCTAAAAAAGATCTAAAGCGATTTTTTTATATAGAAAATAGATTATAAAACTTTACAATAAAGAGTTGACAAATAACATAGGTCATTATAATATA
>CAQUUC010000005.1 GCA_948896235.1 uncultured Clostridia bacterium | reverse complement strand
ACTTGTAGTTTTTCTTTTGTTACAGTTCCAGGATTTACCTCAATTGTTATTTCTGTTTCTTCATTAACTGCAAAATTTTCTTTAATTGTTTTTATAATAGTTTCTATATATTCAGCTTCTATAAATGATGGTGTTCCTCCACCTATATAAATAGTTGTAATCTCTTGGTTTTGCATAGAATCCAAAGCATCTATTCTTATATATTCTATTTCTTTTTTTAGTGCTTCTATATAATCATTAACCCTTTCTTGCTTATTTGAAAATGATATAAAATCGCAATAGTAGCACTTTTTAGCACAAAACGGTATGTGTACATATATTCCTAATTCTTTTTTTCTCACTTATTTACCCTAACAGCACCTTTCCATAAATTCTTGTCATGATTATATCTTTTCATTATTTCTTCGTTTATGTATATTTTATCCCATTTTTCAAAAAATTTATTTATATCTTCTTCATCAAAAAATCTTTTATATCCTACACTTGTTTCGTAAAAGTTATGTTCTACCTCTATCCTATCAGTAGGCATATGATTAGTATCTTTTATAGAATTTACTCTAAAAATTAATAATCCATTTGGTTTTAATACTCTTTTTATCTCATCTAAAATTTCAAATGTCTTTTCTTCTGAAAAATAATGTAAAGATAAGTCTGCGATTATTATTTCTGTATAATTATCTTCAAATGGCAGCCCGTATCTCATATCAAAATTCTCTGTTCTTTTTACTTCTGGAAAATTCTTCTCAATATTTCTAATTACATTTTTTGAATAATCACACGGAATAACTATCTTTCCTTTATTAATTAAATATAATGTATCATTTCCTGAACCACATCCTAAATCTATAATTGGTGTTTTACATCTTTCGATTTCATTATTAAACATTTCTAACCAATTATCACACTTTATGCAGTTTCTATCTACTCTTTCAAATACATTTTCCCAATTATTTCTACCTTTTTCAAATACAACATTATTACTTTCCATTATCCTATCCCTTAATTCCTCTGCTATTTCACATATTTTTTTAAGTCTATGATTAACTCCAGACTTTCCTATTGGATTTTGTAGTATTTTCCCAAGTTCTACTAAACTTGCATCTGGATTTTTTAATCTAACTTCTGCTATTTCTTTCAAATTTTCTGGTAGTTCTTCAAACTTCTTATGCTCTTTTAAATATCTTATAGCTTGAATTTGGTTAACTGACGCATTTATAGTTTTATTTAAATTTGCTGTTTCACAGTTCACTAATCTATTAATATTATTTCTTGTATCTCTTTCAACACGTATTTCTTCAAAATTTAAAACAGCTTTATTAGCTCCAATTAGAGCTAATAATTTAGATATTTCCTCTGCTTCTTTAATGTAAATGGAAAAACCTTTTTTTCTTATTAAAATTTTACTTTTAATATAGAATTCTTTTAAAACATTATAAATATATTCAGCATTTACCTTTAACTCAAAGAAGATTTCTAAATGGTATTTATTATTAGGGTTATTTAGCGAACCACCTCCAAGAAAGGTTCCTCTTACTAAGGCTTTAAAAAATTGCTCTTCTTTCTTTACATCAATAATGTTATCATCTTTATTAATTTGTAGCTTATTTTCTACGAATTCTATATTTTCAAATTCTTGTTTTTTAAAAGCAATCTTGTATACTCTTCCTTGAAAGCTTATATCATAACCTATACCTAAATTATTTAGTATTTTATTAAGTCTATTAATATTATACTCATTCTCAGTAGAATAGTTTATTTTATTTTTAGTAATCTCAATATTATTACTAAGTAAATATCCTATAAGTTCAGCTCTTAATGCATCTTTGTTTGCAAGATTAGAAATCTTGCTTAACTCTTCTTTAATCTCTCCAGAAAAAGACATTCTTTATCCCCTCCTTGCAACAACTATCCTGTCATTCCCATATAAATCCTTTTTAGAATATATATTACCAAACTTTCCACTTCTTTTTAATAAATTTGTAACTTCTTCCCTTTGGTCATATCCTATCTCTAAAAATAATCCTCCAGTATCATTTAAATAATCATATGCTTGGTTAATTATTATTTTATAAAAGTCTAATCCATCTATTCCACCATCTAATGCAATATGTGGTTCATTTTGTACTTCTTTTTCAAGTTCCTCTATAACTTCTCTTTTTATATATGGTGGATTTGATACTATGATATCAAATTTATCTTTTATATTGCTAAACATATTTGAATAAATAAATTTAATATTATTTACATTGTTATTTTTTGCATTTTTATTTGCTATTTCTAACGCTTTTTTACTAATATCTGCACACACTACTTCACAATTCTTTATATATTTTGCAAGCGAAATACCAACTATTCCACTTCCTGTGCATAAATCTAATATTTTGTATTGTTTTTCTTCATTTTTACTACATTGGTTAATTACTTCTTCTACTAAAATTTCAGTATCTGATCTTGGTATTAAAACATTCTCATCTACATAAAAATCTAATTTCATAAATTCTTGATGATTAGTTATATATTGTAAAGGAATATGATTTATAATTTTATCTATATCCTCATTGTATTTATTAACTAATACTTCACCCACTTCATCTTCATCATGAATTATTAAATACTCCTTTTCAACCTTTAGTGTATAAGCTAGTATTACCCTTGCTTTTTGAATAGGATTTTCTATTTCTTTATTATTTAATTCTTGTACTGCTTTACCGCAACATTTCCCTTATTTTCATATTTTCACACCTTGTCACAATTATAACAAATAATATATGTTTTAACAATACCTTATAAAAAAGGACTTCCAAAAGGAAATCCTTATATTCTATCCAAACATAGATATGATTATAATTGTCGCCATAAGTTTAGCAAACCTAAATTCAACTGTTGTAAATTGGTCTTTTGTAATCTCTTCTTCATTTATAGTATCTATCATAGCTACTTTACAATAGTTAACATCTGTAAATTCAAATCCCATTCTAAATTCACGTGTTTCATTTTTTCTAAAATCTTCTATTTTAACATATTTTGTACCTAATAAGACATCTCTTTTAGAATACAAGTCAATCTTTACATATGTTTTTTCAATATCTTCTCCGTATATTTTTTACATTTCCTTCTACATATCCATTAACATATGTAGCTTTTGCATCATTTACATCAAGTGCTAAATCGTTTCTTCTTTCTATTGTTATATTAATTGGATTATACATAGCTTTTAATGCAATATCTATCATTATATTTGAAAATATAAAAAATACTATAATTAGTAAAGCATATATACCCAAAGTCTTCATTCTATCCATAAATATTACTCCATTTCTTATTCTAGTTTTAATATAGCCATATTATAGCATAATTAATACAAATTGTAAACCTATATAAATTTAATGCATCTCTATACTTTTTCCTAAATATACAGAATAAATATATGTTTTATATACTTTTTTACCTAATGCACTTTCTAGCGCATCAGCATAAATCTCTAGCTGTTTTTTATATTTATCAACAAGTTCTTGCTCGTCTTTTTTCACGTAATCGGTTTTATAATCTACTAAAATAATATTATCTTTCTCATCTATATAATATAAATCTATTACACCTTGAACTAAAATATTTTCCTCTATATTTTCCTTATAGATTTCATTTACTTTTATATTCATATAAAAAGGTTCTTCTTTGTGTATTTCTTTTGCATTTTTCAAACTCATAAATAAATCTGATTTTGTATATGCTAGCAATTTTTCTCTATCTATTGCTTCAGCCTCTTTTTTAGTTATTATACTACATTCTACTAATTTATCTATTATATTAGATACTTCTTTATAATCATACTCTAATTTTTCATCTAACTTTTGAATGCATAAATGCATTAATGTTCCTATTCTTGCTTTTGTTATTTTTATATCGTCACTTAAAAATTTAGGTTTTTGTAGACTTTCTATTTTATTATCAACTTTTTCTTCAAATAAAATATTTTCATTTTCCATTTCCTTAATTTTTGTAACAGAAGATTTTGCTTCTATTTTTGTTGCTAATATATTTTCATAATTCCAATTTAACAGTTGTTTAATCTTTTCATTTTGTGTATCATTTAATTTATCTTTAAACTTTAAATGGTCTTCTTTTTGATTTGTATCTTCAATTTTCAAATGTTTTAAAAGGTCTTCTTTTTGATATACTTGTAAAGCTACAATATCTTTTATATTAGTTTCATTTTTTAAATATACAAGTTCTAACCAGTCAAGATATGATTTATAATTTTTTATTATATTACAATTTATAGTTTTTCCTCCATATATCTCTAGTAAGTCTTTCTTTTTCTTTGCTTCTTTTTCAAAATCTTTAGAAAGTCCTGTTATAAATAGCTTTTCCTTTGCCCTTGTTAATGCTACATATAATATTCTCATTTCCTCCGCAATTGTTTCTTTCCTAGTTCTATAACCTATAGCTGTTTTTGCAAGAGTATTATATTCTATCTTTCTTTCATAATCTATGTATTTAGGTCCTATTCCTATATCTTGATGTAGTAATAGATTATCATTTAAATCCATTAAGTTAAATTTTTTACCTGTACCACACAAAAACACAACAGGAAATTCAAGTCCCTTACTTTTATGGATGCTCATAATTCTAACAACATCTTCATTTTCACCAATTATTTTTGCTGAATCCATATCTTGATTGTTAGTTTTTAATTTATCTATGAAATTTATAAAATTAAATAGACCTTTAAAGCTTGCTGTTTCATAGTCTTTTGCCTTTTCAAATAGTACTTTTAAATTAGCTTGTCTTAGATTTCCATTTGGCATAAGACTTACATAATTATAATACCCTGTATCTAAATAAATTTGCCATATTAATTCATCTAATGGTAAGTATTCTTTTTTATCTCTAAAATTTTGTATTAAAGATAAAAACTTTTCTATTTTAATACTTAAATCTATATCCTTTTCTTTTGCTTTTAGCAATGTTTCATAAAAATATGATTGTTCTTTACTATAGCCTTCTAATTTTATTTTCATTAAATCATTATCACTAAAACCGCCCAATTGGTGAACGCATTACACTTACAAGAGGTATATCTTGCATTGGATTATCTATAATTTTTAATAATGACATTATTGTTTGTATTTCTACGCTTTCTAAATAAGATGCTCCTGTATCGCTAAAAACTGGAATATTTAAATCATTTAATGACTTTTCATATATAGGTGCTAAATTTAAAGTTGCTCTTAGTAAAATCACAATGTCTCTATGCATAATATTTCTATAACCTAATTTCTTATCAAATACTTGATACTTACTGTTTACTAATTCTTGTATTTTCTTTGCGACTAATTTTGATTCTAATACTATATCATCAACATTTTCTGTTTCCTCGTCTATAGTATCTTCATTAGCTTTTAAATCAACAACTAAAAGTTCTGTTTTCCCTGCATAATTAGTATTTTCTTCTGGTTCTTCATAGTTTGCACCTAAGTTTAGAAATTCTTGTTTGTTATACTCTATATCTCCTAATTTTTTACTCATAATGTTTTCAAAAACTAAATTTGTAATATCTAATATATTTTTTCTGCTTCTAAAGTTTTTAAATAGTTGTATTTTCATACCATCATTTTCATCTAAAGCATGTTTAGCTTTATAATTTTCATATTTATCTATAAATAGTTCTGGTCTTGCTTGTCTAAATCTGTAAATACTTTGTTTTACATCTCCTACCATAAATATGTTATTTCCCTTCGAGACAGAGTTTAATATATACTCTTGTACAAGGTTACTATCTTGATATTCATCTATTAAAATTTCTACAAACTTGTCTTTATATGCTTTTGCAACATCGGTTGAAACATAACTTTCCTCTTCTTTTTTTATTAAAAGTTTTAGTGCAAAATGCTCAATATCATTAAAATCTATTAAGTTCTTTTCTTTTTTTGTTTCTTGATACTTGTTATCAAATTCTATTACTAAATTTCCTAATGTTTTCATTATGGGATACATTTCATTTAAGTCTTTTATAATTTGTTTTGAATCATATACTAAAATTTTATCTCTTATCTTATTAAATTTTTTCTTAATATTATCTCTTTTTTCTTTAGAAATTTCTTTTTCTTCTATAACAATTTTACTATCTCTTGGCCATGTTTCCCATTTAAGTTCATTTGATATATTATACAATTTATCCCAAGAATCAAGATTTGCTTCTAATTCTTCTAATTTTTCAATATCACCTAAAATAGTTCTACTAAACTTATCTAATTCTATAAATTTATCTAAATTACTTTTTATACTCTTTAATTCTATAATACATGAGGATAATTCACTTTCAAATTCTTCTATTAAAATTTTTCCCCAGTCAGTTTTAGAAAAATCTGTATTGGCTATATTAAACTCTTCTATTTTTTCATTCAACCATTCTTCAGGAAATGGACTACTACCGAATAAATCTATATATTTTTAAAATTAAATTTTTTAAAGCTTCATCTCCCCTATAATTTGTATATGTATTTATTAGTTTTAAAAATTCTTTATCTTCACTTTCATATTTTAGCTCAAAAAGCTCTTCCAAAACTTCTTGTTTTAATAATTCTATTTCTGTTTGGTCTCCTATTCTAAAATTAGGTGATACATCTATTTCATAAAAACTGTTTTTTATTACTTCTAAGCAAAATGAGTGAATAGTACAAATATTAGATTTTCCCATTAATATCACTTGTTTTTGCATATGTTCGTCTTCTGGATTTTCATCTAAATATTTATATATTGCTTCCATTATTCTTGAACGCATTTCACTTGCAGCTGCATTTGTAAATGTAACTACTAGTATTTTATCTATATCTATTTTTTCATTCACAATTTTGTTAATTATTCGCTCTACTAAAACAGCTGTCTTTCCACTTCCGTGCAGCTGCTGCTACTAAAATATTAGTTCCGCTTTCATTAATTGCTTGTAATTGTTCTATAGTCCATTTAACTTCACTCATATTATTTGCTACTCTCTAACCTTTCTTTTTAATCTTTTTACATTATAACACAAGCAATATATATCTTTCTACAATATTATACAATAAAGTTGTTTAAATATAAAACAATATACTCTTTATAATATTTAATTTTACTTTTTGGATTTTTCTAATAGATTTTTAATAATTTTGGTTTTAAATAATTTTCTTTTTCTGATACAATTCTTAAAATTGTTATTTGACTTTTTTGAATTTTATAAATAATTATGTAATTTTCACATACGATTTTTCTAAAATCAGTTTTAGTATTTTTTTCATAATATAATCTTGGATACATACAATGCATATACTCTAAATTATCGTATTTCTCATAAAGTTTAGTTATAAACTTTTCAAATTTATCTTCATACATATATTCTCTTATTTTTTCTAAATCTTCGTGAGTATGTTCCGCTATAATAATTTTATAATTTAATACCATATAATTGCTCCATTGTTTTTTTAGATTCTGCTAAAGTATATGTTTTCCCTCCATTTGCTAAATCTTCCTCTGCTTCTCTTATAGCATTCATTATATATTCTCTATACATTTCGTCCCCTTTCTTTTTCAATTCTATTTTCTTTAAAATATTAGCTTTGTAAGTTTTAAAAATACCTTTAGAACTATTTATTGATAATTGTTTTAACATACTTTCACCACCTTCGCATTTAAATTTATCACATTTACCAAATTTGTGCAATACAATTTGTCAAATATTTATATTGTTTTATATTTTAAAATGTATTAAGTTAAATCTTTTTGCTAATACTATCAGTATATAAATTTATGGAGGTTTTATTATGGATAAAAATAACAAATCAATCTTAGATGAAATTCACAAAGGTGCAAAAATGGGTATGGATAATATTTCATATGTAACTGAAAAAGTCGGTGATGAAAATTTTAAAGATAATTTAGCTTATCAATATAATCAATATGGTGATATATTAGAACAAGTAAATAATGTTTATCAAAAATATGGTGATATTCCAAATGATAATGATATTATGGCCAAGACTATGTCTTGGACTGGTATTCAAATGAATACTATAAAAGATAAAAGTAATTCTCATATTGCTGATATGTTAATTCAAGGCACTACAATGGGTATAATTGAAGGTAGAAAGCTTTTAAATAACAACCCGAATGCTGATGCAGAAATAGTACAGATTTTAGATAATTTTGTAAAAATGCAAGAAAATAGCGTAGAAAAACTTAAAACATTTTTATAAAGTCACCCTTTTATCTTATATTAAGGATTTTTAATAACTCATATAATAATATGAGTTGTTATTTTTTACATTTTTGTAAATTCTATCTTTTGCAGGTTTTATAAATATTTTATCTAAAAAAAGAAAAAATATTTATATCATATTTTTTGGAGGAAAAAAGTGAATCAAATATTATATACTTATGAAAAAAATGAAAATCCATCTACAAAAAAGCATAATTCAAAAAAGAAATCTACATTTTTTAAAGTTCAATTTATAGTTTGTAGCATAATTGCAATTGGTATTAGCTCATATTATGGTTATATTTTATATGAAAATAATAAGAAAGAAAATATATCTCAAAAGCTTCTAAGTAACTTTAATGTTACTACTTTATATAATAATGATTATAACTATTCTACCTCTCAGACTTCTTCTCGGAAATATGTATATAACAGAAGGAAACAATTTTACTGTAATTGGTTTAATTGAAATAAAAAAGATAAATATAAATTACCCTATTATTTCGAGTTATAATAATGATTTGTTAAAAATTGCACCTTGTAGATTTTATGGCCCTATGCCAAATGAAGTTGGTAATATTTGTATTGCTGGACATAATTATAATAGTTATAAATTTTTCAGTAGATTAAAGAACTTATCAATTGGTGATGTCATAACAATATTTGATTTATCACGGAAAAAAAGTTAATTATTCAGTATATGAAAGTTTTGAAACAAATTATAATAATTTAGATTGTATACATCAAGATACTAAAGGAAAAAGAGAAGTCACTCTAATTACTTGTAATAATATAAAAAATAAAAGAAGAGTCATTAAAGCAACTGAAAAAAAGGATTGAAATTTTACTATCTCAATCCTTTTTATATTAATCAATCTATTAACTAAATATTTTTATAATCTCTTATTTTCTTATAAGCATAAACTGCTGATATTCCAAAAACTGCAATAGCTATTACTACTATAAAATCGTTTTCTCCAGTTTGTGGTAAATTTGTATTTGTATATATGCTTGTATTAGTGTTTGTATTGATATTAGTATTGATATTAGTATTAGTGTTTGTGTTAACATTTGGTTCTTGTGTTGTTGGATCATCTTCCTCTGTTATTACAATTGTATTATCATTTGTAGCAAACGCTACTGTTGTTCCTAATAAAATTACTACTAACATTACTAAAAATATTTTCTTTAAATTTGTCATATGAATTCCCTCACTTATTTATCTATTTTATATTATTATTCTTATTCTATCAATATTTATACTATAATATCATTTTTTTTGCAATACTTTTTTACATTTTTTATAAAATTTATTTTGTTTGTAATATATTTGTAGTATAATGGTAATATTGATAAAAAAGGAGTTAATTATGCATACAAATTATATTGAGAAATTAGAATTTAATAAAATAATAGATATTTTAACAAACACATGCATTACAGAAATTGGTAAAAGTTTAGCAAAAAATTTGCAACCTAAAAATAAAAAGGATATAGTTTCAATGCTTTTAAAAGAAACTACTGAAGCTACTACTTTAATATATAAGAAACAGATTCCCCCTTTTGCAGAAATTACAAATTTTGATTATATTGAAAAAATGTTAAAAAGCAATTCTTCTTTAAATGCAAAAAATCTATTGGAAGTTGCACGTATTTTAAAGCTTGCAAATAATTTGAAAATATATTTTTTTGACGATAATGAAGATACTACCTCACTATTTCCTATTTTAGATAAATATTTTTCTATGCTTTATATAAATCCAAGTATTTGTGCTGAAATTGAAAAATGCATTTTAGATGAAGATAGCATAGCTGATAATGCTTCAGGAGAACTTTTAAATATTAGAAGAAAAGAAAGAAATTTAGAGGAAACTATAAAAAATAAATTAAATTCTTTTATTCATTCTGCATCATATTCTAAATACATACAAGAAAATGTGATTACTATAAGAAATGATCGCTATGTCATTCCTATAAAAGAAGAATATAGATCAAATGTTAAAGGATTTGTTTATGATGTTTCTTCAAGCGGTTCTACTGTTTTTATTGAGCCTATGAATATTTTTGAATTAAATAATGAGATTGCAAATTTAAAACTAGATGAATTAAAAGAAATTGAAAAAATTCTTTTTAGATTGTCTACTTTACTTTTTCCTATTATATGTGAGTTAAAGACAAATGTAGAAATTATGGGAAAACTAGACTTTATATTTGCTAAAGCTAAATATTCTATTAAATTAGATGGTATCGAGCCAGAATTAAATGATAATAAATTCATAAATCTATTATCTGCAAGGCATCCATTTATACCTAAAGCTTCTGTAGTACCAATTGATATAAATCTTGGAATTAATTTTTCTAGTTTGGTAATTACAGGTCCAAATACTGGTGGAAAAACTGTAACTTTAAAAACTGTACGGACTACTTACTTTAATGGCTTGCAGTGGGCTTCACATTCCAGTAAAAGAAAAGAGTAGCATTTATGTCTTTGATAATGTTTTTGCAGATATTGGTGATGAACAAAGCATTCAGGAATCTTTAAGTACATTCTCTGCACATATGACTAATATTATAGAGATACTAAATAATTCTACTTCTAATAGTTTAATCTTATTAGATGAGTTAGGTTCGCGGAACAGATCCTATTGAAGGTAGTAGCTTAGCAATTAGTATTTTAGAAGAATTTTATAATAAAAGCTGTCTTGTTCTATCAACTACTCATTACCCAGAAATAAAAAACTATTGCTTAGTACATGATGGTTTTGAAAATGCAAGTTGTGAGTTTGACATAGAAAACCTTAAGCCTACCTATAAATTACTACTTGGAATACCTGGAAAAAGTAATGCTTTTTCTATTAGCAAAAAACTTGGGCTTGATGAAAAAATAATTAACAGAGCTTCTAACTTTATAAGTTCTAATGATATTAGTATTGAAGAATTATTAAAAAATATCTATGATGATAAAATTACAATTCAAAAAGAAAAAGAAGAAATAGAAAAGAATTTAGTACAAGCAGAGCTTTTAAGGAAGTCCTACGAAACTAAAAGTAATACTTTAAAAGAAAAAGAAACTTCTATTATAGAAAAAGCAAAAATTGAATCGAGAAAAATATTAGAAGATGCAAAACTTAAAGTAAGTGCTACAATACAAGAAATTAATAATATAGATAACAATTCTTTAAAACACTTAAATAATGTTAGGAATTCCTTAAATGCTTCTATAAAAGAAACTGTTACAGTTTCTCCTCATTCAAATAATGAACAGATATCAAATATTAGTGAAAATGAAATTTATATTGGAATGCCTGTTTTAGTTACAAATCTAAATCAAAATGGAATTATAACTTCTTTAGTTAACAAATCAAATGAGGTTCAAGTACAAATTGGTAGTGTTAAGATGATGGTTAATTTATGTAATATTGCAAAATCCAATATAAATAATTCTACAAAAAATGAAATAACAAGTAATTCTTCTTATAAAACAAATAAAACAAGAAATGCAACAACTGAAATTAATGTTATTGGATATAATGTTGAAGAAGCAATCTTTACTATTGATAAATATTTAGATGATTCAGTACTTGCAAAATTACAAACGGTTCGAATTGTTCATGGTAAGGGCACTGGTATTTTAAGAAAAGGAATTCACAATTTCTTAAAAACAAACTCTCATGTAAAAAGTTTTAGACTTGGTACTTATGGCGAAGGTGAAATGCGGAGTTACTATAGTAGAATTAAAATAGAAGGTGGCTAAGCCACCTTCTTTAATTATTTAAAAATGTTTTCCTCTTTTTCTTGAAGAAGTATCTTCTTCTTTTAATAGCTCAAATGTTTCTTCTACATCTTCAAATTCTTCATCCCTAACCTTTGCTCTTTTTGCTCTAGTTTTTGAAGATTTTTCTGTTCTTCTACTCTTAGCTACCCTTTCAGTACTTTCTTCTTTATCATCAAATTTAGAAGTATATGTTGGTTCATAATTTGTTATTGTTTCTGCTGCTTTAATTTCTGTGTTTTCTTGAACACTATCTTTTAAATCTTCCTCTACATCTTCATAGCTATTAGTTCTTAAACTCTCTAATACATCTTCTTTTTCATTATCATCATTTTCAAATCCAACGCTAGCAAATGAAGCTTTTTCTTCTTTTTTCTTTCCGTATTTATATTCAATTATAGCAAATGCAATTCCTGCCACTGCAATTAGTGTTACAAAGCCTACTATTGCTATTTTAATCATTTCTTTTGAATTATCTTCTCCTGTACTTGGAGTTTCATCTAAAACTGGTGTTGTAACTGCTTCTACTACTTTTGCTTCTTTATTAACTTTAATTTTATATTCAGTAGTCTTTTCTCCATCTTTTGATTTTACAATTATAGTAACAATATTTTCTCCATCTACTAAGTTTTCATTACCAGTTATTTCAACTGTAAATTCTTCTTTACCAGCTATTGCTTCTATTTCTAATTTTGTAATATCATTTTGTTCTTTTGGTATATTTAAAGTATATTCATAGACTTCACTTGAAAATTCTGGTTCTAAGGTAAAGTCAACTTTTTCTTCCCTATTTACACCTTTTAATGATAAGCTTTTTAGAATAACTTTTTCTTCTTCAGTTGGTTCTTCAATAACATTTGGTGGTGTTTCTTCTCCCTCTTTTGTACTAATTATTCTTCTTGTCGTTTTATATCCCGTATCCAACGTTATTGTTAATGTTTGTTCTCCTTCTACTATTTGAACATTAATAATTTGACCACTTTTTGCATTATATGTCATTTTTGTTTTATCATTATATATTTTTAATCCTTCTTTTGTAGAAGTATCAACTTGTACAGAAACACTTTCTTTATTTTTTACATTTAAATATTGATTAACCTTTATTCCATTTATACGACATCTAGATACTGTACCTTTTGTTGGTTCTGGATCAGGTGTAGTAGTACCTGG
Source organism: uncultured Clostridia bacterium (assembly GCA_948896235.1). Classification (GTDB taxonomy): domain Bacteria; phylum Bacillota; class Clostridia; order TANB77; family CAG-508; genus RGIG8482. The sequence continues at coordinate 104,717 of CAQUUC010000005.1, read as the reverse complement.
GTCAGTATTTGGTTTTTGTTCAAGATCTTGATCTGGTTTTTGTCCAGGATTTGGATCTACTACTGGGTCTGGTGTCTTTTCATTTACTTTTAATGTTTTTGATGTAAATTTTGTAATTGTACTACCATCTGAAAATTCTGTAACACTACCTTCTATTTTTATAGTTTTATTTCCTGCAGTTGTTGGAGTATATTCTTTAGAGAAACTAATAGTTTTATTACTTTCATAATTTTCTAATTCACTACTTGTTGCAATTACATTTCCATCTACTATTAATTTTAAATTCCATTGTACACCACTACCTTTTACTGAAATAGTAATTGGTTTATTCACTTCAACTTCTCCACTACATTCTATATTTGCACTTGCAGCATTAACCTTAGTGTTTAAAAAAACTAAAAATAAAAATGAAATCACTATAAATAATATTTTTTTCACATTTGACTTCATATCGTTTCCTCCTTACAATTCAATATTGCTTACTTCCATAATTTGTTTCTTTATAATAAAAGAATCTCCTGTATTAATTGCTCCATCTCCATTAATGTCTGCTGCTTTTTTTACATTATCGTCTGTTAATGTTTTTACTTCCATTATTACTTGTTTTATCAAAAAAGAATCTCCTGTGTTTACTTCTCCATCCCCATTAAGATCACCTAACACTACTAAAGTATATTCTTTATTATTTTGGGTATCTTTAAGTTTGTATCCTGTACCTATATTTTCTGTGTCTCCTATCTTTTTACCATCTTTCGTTACTTCATATGATGTAATTCCAAGTTCATTTGCCATTGTTTTTACATTTATATTTGGTATAGCTTTTATATTGTTTCCTTCTATTACTGCATTTTTTTCTTCTTCACAAGGAGATAAATATCTACTTGCTATGTATCCTTCTACACCCGATGATAATCTTACTTTGTCCCAATCATATCCATCTGAATTTGCACATTTTCTTTGAAGAACCATTACTTTTTCATCTAATGTGTTCATAGTTGCTAGTATTCTTCCAGATGTTGATGGAGTACTTCTTACTCTTACTCCTGTTCCTGTCATATAATACATTTTTCCGTCTTCTTCATCAATATTTGTTGGTAATTTATTTGTTTTTGGCATATTATTATATATTGGTATAATAAAGTTCAATTTTTCATTAATTATATTTGCATTTACATATGTATTATATAGTTTACTTGTTTGGCTTGTTGGGTCTTGAATATTGGTCATATATTGATGTCTAAAACATTTACTAGAGCTTATAGTTTGTGATTGTCCAGCTTTTAATATTGTAACTCCAACTACATCCCATTTATAAAAATATGCTGTATTTTGTCCCGCATTTGTATATGAATTTGCAAGTAATTTTGCACCTCCAACAATTGCTTTATATTGGTCATTCCATGGTATTAACAATTCATTTTTCTTTTCTTGAGACATATTAGATGTACCATTTTTAGCATATTCTAGACCTTTTGCAATAGGGCTTCCCCCATCACTTGCTGCATAATTATAGAAGTTATAATATCCCTCATATCCAGAATATTTTCCACTAACAGACTCACTACCTTTAGAACCAACTTCTTGTATTATTTTTGTTGCAATACTATATGGGCTCATACCACTTTGTTTTGCTGCCTCTAGTATAATTTCTTCATATGACATTTCCTTTTGTTGTCCATTAACTGTAACTTTTACTTTTTTATTTTCCATAAAAGTGCCTTTAATTACACTTGATATTCCGTCCTACTGTATGTATTTTTTCATTATATGAAATTTCTAAAAATTGAAATATTTTTACGTCATTTGATAAAAAGTTTCTTGGATCCATATAATATTTTATTATTCCTACTGATGCACACGCATATCCTGTTGCAACATTTCCGCAACTACATTTCCATAATGGATCTGCACTTTTTATAATTCTATTATGTCCATGATCCGTTTCATTTGCTACGAGTTCATTCCAATCGATTCCTGTATAGTAGGCATCAAAAGTCCAATTAGGATGATAATTTTGAATCTCTTTTAAATAGCTCTGATAATCTTCTGGGAAAGCTTCTATCCCACTTTTTACATATTGATTATATGTACTTGCTGCTTCTGAAAAATCAAATAGCCCCATAACGCTATATGCAAGCAAACACATAATAATTACTATTGTTACTATTTTTTTATTAAAAAGCTTGATAAAATCTAGCATTTTAACCTCCAAATTTACTTTTAAAATTGTCCAATTTTGACATTATAAGTATATCATTGTTGTAAATTGTAAGTCAATGCATTTAGCAGTTGTAATGAAAATGTAATAAAAAAATTGAAAACAATTTCTTATATTACTTGCTATATTTGCATTTTTTGTTAATTGTTGTATAATAATTACATAGGCTATGTGTCTTGTGTAACTCATTAACTTAGTGTAGCCATATTGGCTGGAGGTTTCTATGAATCGAGAAGAAAAATTACAGTTTATCGAAAAAAATCACCCTGCATTGTATGAGTTGTTAAAGTCCCACGTACCAGCATTTATCAATAATGTCTGGGAAGCTGACTCAGGAGATATCGCTCTGTACAATGCCTGGTCAGCATTCTACTGCGGACAGCTCAAGGATGTTGATTTGATGAACAAGCTTCTGATTTAACTGAGAAAGCACCCTTCGGGGTGCTTTCTCAGTATATGTTTTAAAACTATTAAAACTCTTTTGAATATATTAAAATTACAAAAAAGCCATATCATATGATATGGCTTTTGGTGCGTTAGCGGTGGTTATTTGCGAAAAAACATACTCCCACTTTTTCACCATTTCCGATTATCGACTGTGTATGCATTTTATCATATAATTTATAAAATGTATACTCCCAAAATGAAATTTATTTGAATAAATTTTCTAAAATTTTACTCAATACTTTTTCTCTGTCTTTTGAAGTATCAATATATTTTATTCCATATTTAGGACATTCTATTTTCAACATTTCATTACAATTATACCAATCTTGTGCATGTTCTAATAAATAGCCTTTTGATAAACCATAAGTCCAACTTTCTTCTGTATCATATGTAATACATTGATTTACCATATCTTCTGGTTTAAACTTTCCTAATCCTAAACATAACACTATTGTATTGTCGAAATCTATCATTTCTTTAACAATTTTTGGATGTAACTGACCACTTTCTAATATATATCCATATTCTTTTGTATCTTTTCTAATTAGTGAATTATACAATTCTAAAAGAGTTCTTTGAAAATACTCTCCATGTTCAAATTCTTTTTGTTTATCTACGTTTTTTCTGTAATATTGTTCTTCATCTTTTGCTCTAATCATTGCCCATTTTAGAGCATCACTATGTATTAAATTGTAACTATTATATTTATCTTTTATCATTTTACTCAAAGTTGTTTTTCCTGCTCTTCCTATTCCCATAATTAATATATTTTTCATACATCATCTTACCTTTCTATTTTACATATTTTTGTAGTTATCACAATGTTTGCTCACAATTCCTATTACTGCTTTCTCCACTTTTTACTTCCTTTCCATTTAAAACTAATTTATATAATTTTATACTAACTAATATTTCTATAATCGATAATATAAATAATATTGCTATTACTGTAATCATAGGATTATTTACTAAAATCATTGTAAAACTTAAACTCATTATTGCTCTTCCAATTTTTCTTGATAATTCCATTGTTGTTAATAATGATTGTTGTCCTTCTTTTCCGACCTTTCTTAGTGCTAAATCTTGCATATATACTTTAAATGGATCTCTGATAAATAAGATAATTATATATCCTAAACTCATAATACCGAATTTTAACATTATAGAGCTTCTAATAAACGAACCCAGTATCATTAAAACAATAGATATACTCAACAATATTGGTAAAATCACCCCTATTTTCTCTTTATATTTGCTATGTATCTTATTAAATGCTATATTAGAAACAACTCTTACTATACGAGAAATACACAATATAGCACCTATTAATAAAGCTGTTTTTTCTACATCAAAGTTCAATAGTAATTCTTGTTGTATAAATAGTTTCCCATTTGATTGTCCAGAATTTACAATAGGATAGAATAGTCCATATGAAATAATCAATATTATAATGAGCTTATTATAATTTATTTTCTTTTTAGATTTTATTTTAGTTTTTTCTTTAATTTTATTGTATTTAGAATAATCTACTATGTAAAATGATAATACAAAACATATTAAGCAAAAAGCAATACATCCAAACATTGGTAAATAATTATTTAAATTAAACATTAAACTTGCAATAAATGAGATAATCATTGTTACTGTTGCATATATGGTATTAGATTTCGTTTTAACTTTTATATACTCATTATTCCTATTTTGCAATTCAAGATTATTTTTCAATACTGCATTTGCCATATTTTGAAATGTAAATGCAATTTCATAAATAACCTTTCCTAAAGCTACAACTATATAATTTTGCCCAAATGTTAACAATAGACTAGATACTAACAATAACATTGAACCTAATCTTACCGAATTTGTATTTCCTATTTTCTTAATAATTTTTAATAGTGGTACTTGTAATGCTATGCAAGTTATTAATGATACTGTAGTTAAAGAAACTATCTGTGATGCATTAAAGTTTTTTACAACTGTTAAAAACAAGGTGTCTATTGCTATCCAAAATAATAAATCACCTGATAGACCAGCATACCAAGGAAATATCTTATTAAATTTTGTCATTTTTTCTTGTTCCATTTTTCTCTCCAATTTATCTTTTTTCTACATAATAATAGCATAAACATTCTTTAATTTAAAGTTATATAAATAAAAAAATCAAATGCTTGACCAATATAACAAATTTCAACAAAATCTTTTATGGAAATTTTACTTCAAATGTGATATAAATATATAAATACACTATTTTTAGAAAGTTGGAAAATATGTTTAGCGAGTTTCATCAAAATATAAAAGAAATTATGAATTGTGCTGGTTTATGGTTAGATGACCTTGAAATTAAAGAATAAATAAAGATTATTTTTAATCACTAATCTATGGGGCTCTACATATGCTAAATTGCTATGTTCAATAACTCTTAATGAGCCTTGATAAATTTTAGGTTTTTCCTTTCCTTTTAGTTTTAATTGGCACGCCCACTCAATTTTAGAGTTTAGTTCTTTACTAATATTGATTTGTTTCTTGATTATGTTTAACATAATGTCACACCTTTCCGAAAATTCCAATACTTAGGCACGAAAAAAATCGACCTTTTACAGTCGATTTAATCGTTTTTTCGTCTGGTGCGACGATATTATCCTTTGGTGCCCTAACTAGACACGTTTGCGAAATCTAGTCGGCAAAAAAATATCTATTTTCAACTCTTAAATGTAGTCATATCAAGAGTTTACAAGTATTGTATTTGTAAACTTACTTTTTTAACTATTTTTATAGTAACATAAAACAATAAAAATTACAAGAGATAAATAAAAAAAATACTTTTTTCAAAAATTTGTTCTGTTCGCTTGTATTTTATCTAATAATGTTGTATAGTTGTAAACATAGAAAATGAGAATAAGCGGAGTGTGTTGCCACCTTTGACAGCTTAGTGTTTACAAAAACCTCCACAACTTAGTTTGTGAGATTGAATATAGGAGGTGGTTAATATGGTAGAATTAGCATTAATAATTATTACATATCTACTTTTCTACGGATTAGTAGCAATGACTATCATAAATGTTGCCTTGTTAATCATCATCTGTTGGTTACTTCATAGGCAATAAAAAATAAACCATTCTGCTTTTGACGGAGTGAATGGTTTACCTATTTCTTCGGCAACACACTTTGTGTTACTCATTTTCTATCTTTATTATACAGTCATTTTTATATTTTGTCAAATACTATTGCTTAATTTTTCTTCTATCATTTTTTACTTTATGAAGTTATTTAACCTGCTCTATAACTTGTAATTTAGCGATTACCTTCATAATCAATATTTGCTAATTTTGCTTGTTTACACAAATCCTTTGTTTGTATTTTATATTGTTTTCCATCTTTTATTGTATAAGTTCCACATTGTCTAAATTCAAAACTAACATCTTTTCTTATACATTGCTCTCTAATATCTAAAGCCCACGAATAATCAAATATTCTAGCATTTATATCAGATTCTCCACCAACTACTACAAGTTCTATATTATCAAGATATTTTTCTATATCTATTTTCTCTAATAATGGCTGTGCTGTTATACATTTATGTTTTATTTGTAAATCTTTAAAAATTGATAACTTATAATCAGCATTTTTTTGATTTTCAATAGTACAACATACAACTACATTATCATATCCATCATTCCAGTCATTTGGAATACATTTCATAAATCTATCAATTCTTTTTGTTAGAAACAGAAAAGTACAGTCCTGCCTTTCTTTAATCATTTTCCAACAGTCATTTCTCCATTCGTCTGCTTCTTCAATAAGAAAATCTGTGGAAAAGCATAGATAAACAATTCCAGATTTCATTTTATAATTGCCATTTTTCAATTTCTCTATTGGTTTTTCAAAGTCTTTTGTTTTTATAATTTCATTTGTATCAACATTTCTTTTTAAATCTCCTTTATGAATATAGCAATGTAAACAACCATCACTACATTTCTTACATCCTCGCCAAGCGTTCCACATTGCCATATTTATACCACCTTAAAATTTTGATTTTTCATAATTATAAGGAATACTTGTTCCTACAACTACATCTTCTATTTTTTCAATAATTAACCAATCATCCATATTTCCTTGATGGTCAAAATCTAATGCTGTAATTTCTTCTACATCTTTAAATTCAACTAAACACAAACATTTTTTGTGCCATCTTTCTTTTTGCTTATCAGTTAGTTGTAATTTACTATTATTATCTTCAATAGTTTTCGTTATTTCTTCATCACTTAGTTTTACATAGTTCTGAACATCTGTTACAACTGCTTTTGCTGTAATCTTTTTTGTTCCTTTTTCCATAAAATAAAGTATTTCATCTTTAAATACTCTACTGTGTGGTATTTTTCTTCCTGCTGCACCTCTTATAATCATTGTCTTACTACTATCTAAAATTTTTGATAATTCTTTTGATTTATCATCACAATATACTAAATGTACCATATTTAATTCTCCTTTTTATTTTTAATTTCAGCGACAACTTACTATTTGTACAGATAAATAGTATCACAAATTTATACTTTTTTCAATCAATTTACAAAACAAGATAGAATAATCTACCTTGCTTTATTTTTGTCTTTTTTATTCTTTTCTTGCTCTTTTTCAAATTGTGATTTTTCCTGTTCTATCTGCTCATGTAATTGATGTTGCTTAATTTTTTCTACTCTTTGAAATATATTCCTACAAGTCTTTATTTCTTCCGTAATTGGTGCAATTTGTTTTGATAGTTTTACAATTTCATTTTCTATTATTTGTTTTTCTTCATCTGTTTTAACTCTTTTATGCTTTTTCCAAAGGTTTTCTCTTTTGCTTTTTAGTGGATTTACCTTTTCATAAGCTGATTTTTCAAAATTCAATAAATCTTGACTTGTATTTATATTATACCTTGATAAAAATCTTGCTTGATTAGAAAATTCATCTAGTTGTTTTAGTTCTGCTATTAATGTTGGCGTCATTCTTGTCATTTTCGATTTTAAGGTATTTTCTGTATTGATACCAAATAATTCCTCATATTGATATATTAAATAGGCAATAGAACCTTTATTTTGATAATGTCTTTCTTTTTGCTTGTTATAATTTTCACAAGCTCTAGTCATTAGTATCATAGGATTAGAAGAATAGGGGTATAAAGGCTGTGTTTCTAATATTCTTCTATAAATATTTTCTTTTGAGTATTTGTTTCCAAATTGTCTTTCAATACTTGTGTTCCTTTTGTATGGATCACGTCTTATAGATAAGGTTTCATTTTTGTCTGTAATCACATAGCCTAAATCTTGTAGTATTTTTATAAATTCATTATAATCTTTTGCATTTTCTATTGCATAATCAATAGAATCTTTCATAAGTTCCTTATATAAACTGCTAGTAGCATACTTATTATATTTTTCTTCTTGTGATAATACATTTAGTCCATATTCTTCACAAAGTCTATCTGACGTTTTTCTCATTAAGGCATAATCTTTTTTGGTATTACAAAATCGTTTACCATCTAAAAAGGAAACAGAATTTAGTATAAAGTGGTTATGCAAATTTTCTGTATTCAAGTGTGTTGTAACTACTACTTGAAATTTATCTCCCCATAATTCTTCAGCAAGTTTCATACCAATTTCATGTGCTTGCTCTGGTGTTATTTCTCCTTTTACAAAAGATTGTACTGCGTGAAAGCATTGTATTCCATCCGTTTTGAAAAACTGTTTTTTTATATTTATCATTTCATGATATGATGTATCAGGCATACAATTTATACCTGATACATATAATTTTTCTTCTGTTTTCTCTCCGATTTACTGCATAGTCTATTGTAATATCCAGTCTGTCTTTTACTTTCCATATTTTTGTTACTGCCATATTTTATTACCACCCACTAACGTTTTTTGATTTTTGTGGTATAAGATAAACATCTTCTAGTTCTAATATAAAGTTTTGTATTTGATTATATAAGGTAGCATATTTATTTTCATTTACATAGCCTTTATACTGGTTATAAATTCTTGACATTTGATTTAAGTTTGTTGCCATACCACGAAGTTGTGATAGTATCTCATAAAATTTTTCGTCTGGTTTTTCTTTTAGCTGATAGTCTAAAATTATTTTTCTAAAGAACTCTGATTTATTTAATCCAGATTTTCTTACTTTCTCATTTAGTATTCTATTTTCTTCTTCATTCAAGAAAATATTTATTTTTATATTTCTATTTCTTATAATTTTTCATCTCACTTTCTATAAATTTGTATTCCTGTTATTAGGGTTTGGGACTTGTCCCATTCTTACCTGTATTTGTGGCGTGAGTACAAATACGTTGCTTGCTAAATCAATATTTTTAGGTTGTACTCACACATAAATTAGTTCACTATATATAATTTCTTCTGCAATATTCTTAATAGAATTCATTGCTGCTACCCAAGCTAATTGATTTTTTGCTTTTAATTCTTCTGTAATACTTTCTTTTTTTACTAACTCATTTATCATATAATCTAATCTATTTTGAGCTGTTTCTTGTACTTCTTTTAGATGTTTATTAAGAGTTCCTTTTGTAAACATTATCATATATTCTGCTTTTTTATTTGTTTTTAGATAATTTAATCTTGCTCTGCCATACTTATTTAATTCTATTTTTTCTTTTTCTAATACTAGATTTGGCATATAATAGTCGCCTTGTTTTGTATATTCAATTCCATATCTATTTTGTTTTATCTCTTTATTTTCCATTTAATTTTACCTCCATAATTTTATTCATTAACTGACTTTTTCTCGTTCTTTTACACGAATTTCGCCTATAACTTGATTATCTTTTTGAATAGGAAAGCTCTTGCTATTCGCAATTAACTCTACTAATTTGAATAGTCTTTCTCCATTTTCATTTGTTTCTTTTATTCTATAATATTTCTTTTGGTAACCCTTTTTAGGTACATTTGGTCTATCTAATTCATAATATGAAACCTCATAATAATCGCTTAATCTGTCCATATATTCTTGTAGTTCTTTCTTATCCATTTGTACTGTTGTAGTAATTGTAGATTCTTCTTTTCCTATGGTGCAAAGGAATGAAAAGTCAAACATTCCATATTCTAAAATTTTGCAAATTTGTTCAATAAAACTACTTCTAAATTTTATATTTACTAATTCATAAGAGCCTTTTTCGTTTTTATCAATCGTAACATTTTCTATAAACTTTGAAATAAATTCTTGCTTTTCTTCTTTTGTTTTATTTTTCCATTGAAGCCATAACATATCATAAAATTGATTAGAACGAATTAATTTTTCTTTTTCTACATCTCTATCAGCCATTATTTGCTGTGGGGAAAATGACTGTTTATTTAAGTCTATTGCCTGTATTCTTTTTTCTTCTAACAGGTTTAATTTTTCTTCAATTACTCTATATTCTTCAGAAAAGTCATTTACTTCTACAATGCCTTTTATATATGCTTCTTTAATTCTGTTCTTTTGATTTTTCAAATTTGCAATTTCTTTATCTAGTTTTGCTGTATCTCTTTCTTTTTTATCTGCTAAAACAGGGAAGAAGTATTGTTTTACTGTCATATCATATTCTATTAAGTTCATAATTAAATCTATTGTTACATCTTCAATTAAATCTTCTCTTAAATATAGCTTACAGTCTGTGCAATGATAATACATATACTTTTTCTTTTTTCCACCTGCTCCTTTGCAAGTCATTAGCTTACCACATTTAGGACAAATCAACTTTTGCATAAAAATGTAAACTCTATCCCTACAAAATGCTCTTTGATTTTTTTCTTTTTGGGCTTGAACTTCATCGAACATCGCTCTTGAAATAATTGGCTCTACAACATCCCTATAAATAACTGGCTCTTTTCCTTGTTCTTTGCCAACTCTCTTAAATCTTTCATAATCTCCTATATAGATTTTGTTGTTTATCATTTTCTCTATGGTAGAATCTTTCCATTTTGCTTTTGTAAGTGTTGGTACTTGTTCTTCATTTAGAATATTTGCTATTGTTTGATAGCTTTTGCCTTCAAGATACATATTAAATATTCTTATAACTAAATCTTTTGTAGTTTCATCAATTATCATTTTCTTGCCTTCTCTTTTGTAGCCAAGAGGACACCTATTAGGAATATGCCCAGATTTTATTGCACCAGTTAAACCAAATTTTGTTCTTTCTGATAATATTTCAATTTCTAGTTGTGATAATACTGTTAGCATACGCACGAAAAACCTACCATTAGCGGTTGAGGTATTTACATCATCTCTATCGCAAACGAGGTAGCAATTGTGCTTTTCTAGGTCTGATATTAAGACCTCTAAATCTCTTACAGACCTTGTAACTCTATCTAGTTTATATGCTACAATATAATTGATTTTGCCTGCCCTCATATCTGTTAGCATTTGCTGAAAAGCTGGTCTGTGTTCCATATCTTTTGCACTAATTCCTGCATCTTTGTAAACCTTGAATATCTCATATTCCTTATATTTACAAAGTTGTTTTAGTTTTTCTTCCTGTTCTCCTAAACTAAATCCGTTCCCTTGCTTGATCTTCTGTACTTACACGAATATAAATTCCTGCCCTTTTTGTTTCTCCATTCATTCTATAAATATTCCTCCTTCCAAATTATTAATAGAAAGGCAACTAAAAAAAGTGCCACATAGCATAGGTTTGGCTATTAGCACTTTAGAGTTTTATATTTATTATTAACTATCTCAATAATTCTCTTAAAAAACACAAATAAACCAATATAGTATAATTTTTAAAACTCTAAAATGTTTTGCCGTTTTCTCCTATGATATGTATTCTTGTAACTTGAATATTGGATACTTTGTCCTTAAATCTGTTACGTAGAAGTAATCATGTTCATTAAAGAATAACAATAATTTGTTATTTATGATTACTCTATGGGGCTCTACATACGCTAAATTCGTATGTTCAATTATTCTTAAACACCCAGTTATAATTTCGGGTTGTTGTTTAATGGAGTTTATACGACACGCCCACTTGATTTTAGAGTGTAATTCATCACTCATATTGATTTGTTTCTTTATAATATGTAACATAATATCACAAAAACCTCCTTTTTTCAATAGTTTTAGTCAAAAAAAGTCCAACTCCTAAGAGTTGGAATAAGATTTTTGTGTTCATCAAATTTTTTATAGTCTTAAAATTAAGTTATATCAAGACTTTCAAAAAGTTCGACGAAAATTGTCTGTGGTGCCTCGAACGGGAATCGAACCAGTGACACAGGGATTTTCAGTCCCTTGCTCTACCAACTGAGCTATCGAGGCATATATAAAAAAATGGCGACCTGGAACGGGCTCGAACCGTCGACCTCTAGCGTGACAGGCTAGCGTTCTAACCAACTGAACTACCAGGCCGTAAAAAGAAATGGTGGTCGCTATAGGGCTCGAACCTATGACCCCCTGCTTGTAAGGCAGATGCTCTCCCAGCTGAGCTAAGCGACCTTGTTCTTTTCGACATTGCTTAGTATACTAAATTTTTAGTTGTATGTCAATAGTATTTTTAAATTTTTTTACTAATTTTTTAAATTTTTTTATCGTTCTTATTTTTTTAACAGTAATTGTAATGATTTTTACTAAATCAAGGTACTGAAAATCCTTGTAACTACATTTAGTTATATAAACCGTGATATTTTCATATCACGGTTTATATAACATTTAGTATTATTAAAACTTCTACAATTCATTTGGTATAAGTGTATTTGAATTGTCTTCATTATTAGGATTTTGTGAATTTATTTGTGTATTTACTATCTCTAACTTTTCTGCATATAAGCTTTTAAGTCTGTTTACTATTGCTTGTGATAAAGTAGTAATATATTGTGGTGTAAAGTTATTTATTGTTGCTGAATTTTGTTTTGTTAATTCTTCTATTTTAATATCACTTGAAGGTACTTTTGTTGCATTTATTTTAGCTGTAATATATGTATTATCTGATATATTAACTTTTATAGTAGTATTGTTTTGTATATTATCTCCTACTACTGTTTTTGTTTGTGTTGAAACCTTTATTGTTTCATCTCCTATTTTAAAAGTTACCATTGCAATTATAGTATCTTGATTTTCTTGAATTTGTTTTGCCAACTCTACTTTTTTTAGTTTTGGAAACGTATTTTGAATACTAATTCTTATATCTTCATATCTATTTGTATTATTAGTTTCATCTTGTAAAAGCTCATTTCCCTTTTCAAATGATAAAATAACCCTTGATGAAGTATCATTTTTTTCAGTATCTATATAAATTATATTGTCTCCTGCATTAATCTCTGTTCTTACAAGCTTTCCATTACTTGCATATACTGCTATTTTTATAGTTTCTCCAGTTACAGTTTGAATACTATTTAAATCATTTATTGTATCTTGTAAATTGTTTTTTAAATCATTCACCGTTACATTAGTTTCACTGTCTAATATTCTTATTTTATCTACTAATATATTTAATATCATATCATCATTTTTAAGAGTATCTAAAATACTACTTAAAAGTCTAATAACTTCATCTTGTGTAAGTTCTATAGAATATTCTGTAGTATTAACATCTTTACTGTCTACTGTTATAGTAACATCTTTTTTACTTTTATATTTATCTTTTGAAATTTGAGTATTTATAACGCCTAAATATTTTTGTAATAAAGCTTTTTGCTGTTCTTGTGTAAGTTTAAATAGTTCATTAAAATTAATTGGTTGTATTTTATTTGGAATTGATAATGTGTCTTGAATTCCTAGCTTTTTAGCAAAATCCTTTACATTGTTATTATTAAATGCTAAATATTTATTTACAACTTCGTCTGATTTTAATGCATATAACTCATTATTTCTTATATATTTTAAAGTAAATAAATCTGTTGTTAAATATTTTAGGGTAGTTTCACTTGATTTATTATTGTTTTCAGGATCAACTAGTGCCGAGTATTTAATATTAAAATTACCTGCTGGTATTGATTGATTTGCAATTTGAGTATTGTTAGATTCTACATTAAAAGTCATTTCCGCTTCTTCTTTGTACTTATTATTAATTATATTTTCTAATAATGTAGCTTCATTACTAGTTGAAAACTGTTTTATTGCTTCTCCATTTTGAGCTAAATATTTAAAAAATAATTGTTCATTTCCTTTAAATAAATCAGTAGTAAAATATAAATATGCCCCTCCTACAGCTATTATTGCAATTACTAAAAACACAATTATTGCTATAATTAATTTGTTACTTCTTTTTTTCATAATTTTCTCTCCTCTATTTTATAATCCTTTGTTTTACCGCTTCATATACCACTATTCCTGTTGAAACAGAAGCATTTAATGATGTTATTTTTCCCTTCATTGGGATTTTAACTAAAAAATCACAATTTTCTTTAACTAATCTACTCATTCCATAACCTTCACTTCCAATAACAATTGCAAGTGGACCTGTTAAATCTTGGTTATAATAGTATTTATTAGTATCCATATCTGTTCCACATATCCAAATATCTTCCTTCTTTAAAGTATTTATAGCATCACTTATATTGTTAACCCTTGCAATTTTCATATGTTCTACTGCTCCAGCTGAAACTTTCGCTACTGTACTATTAACAGCTGCAGCTCTTCTTTTAGGAATAATAATACCATGAACTCCTGCAGTTTCTGCTGTTCTTATAATTGAACCCAAGTTATGAGGATCTTCTATTCCATCTAATATCAGTATAAATGGATCTTCTTCTTTTTTCTTTGCAAAGTATATTATGTCATAAATATCACAATAATTAAAGGGTGGAACAATTGCAATTACTCCTTGTGGATTTTCTGTCTGTGCCATAGAATTAAATTTAACTTTTTCAACTTCTGTAATTACTATTTTTCTTTCTTTTGCAACTGCAATTATTTTATTAATTGAGCCTTGTCTGTCACCTTTTTCAATAAAAATTTTATTGATATCCTTACCTGATTCTAATAATTCAAGAACTGCATTTCTTCCTTCGATTTGATCCTCGTATATTTCTTTTTCATTTATATTTCTTTTTGCAAAATTATTTTTATTCAATTTACTTTCTCCTTTAATAATTTTTATATTGGTTTTTATCTGCTCTTGAGTCTAATTTTCTATCAAATTCTTCATTATTGTAAAACCAATCTGTTTTTTTATCTACTGGATGAGCCATTCTATTTTTATCTATTAATAAATTAAAGAATACTGATACTGGTATTACTACACCAATAAATGACACAAATGCTCTTGCATAATCTACTAATGTTGTAGTTTTAGCCATTATTCCTGTTACTATACTGTATAAATCCATACCAAAATACATACCATATGCTATTAGATATATAATAGCACCAGTTAATTTTCTTTTTACAACTAATATTACACAAGGTATAGTTACAAATAGTAAAATAATTTCCATATTCATATTCATTGGAACAAATCCTATATCTATTCCCATACTAGCTGTAAATGCTACTATAATTCTAAAAACCCAAAACATAACCATAAATATTGCTAACAAATAACTTGCCATACTTTTCATTAGTATCTCCTCCTTTAAACATTTATATTTTAACACAACTTATTATTCTTAGCAACAAAAAAGTAGATGTAAATTTAAAACTCACACCTACCTTTTATATATAGAATTTTTTATGTTAAACTAATTAATTTGAAGCCCATCTAAACACTTTTATATCTTTATATTTATTTAAAACTTCTCTATACTTTTGATATTCGTCCTCCCATAGTAAATTAGGTACTTTATCAAAAGCCTTAAATACTTTTTCTGCCTCCATTAAAAATATTATTTGTTCCTGAGGTGATAAATCACCTGTCTTTTTAGTAAAGACATATAAATCATCTAATATTTCATTTGCTTTAATGAAAGTCCAAAAATCTTTTATATTCATTCCCGCTAATTTAATTTGCATTATAGCAAATGCTACAAGTGAAAATATAATAAATACTAATATATATATAATTGTTGCTATGTTCATCACAACCACCTTCTTTTGAATTTCCTATAAGTTTTTCATTTGCATATTTTTATTATATCACATTATTACAAATAATGCAAATTTTGTAATATTTTTGTAATAAATGACCTGTTTTTTAATTGATTTTTATATCTTTTTAAATTTTTGTGATATAATATTGTTCATTACATAAATATTATTAGGAGATGACTATTATATGAATAGATATGACAGTGTTAAAAAGGCTGGTATTCTAGGAATACTTGGAAATATATTTTTATTAATAATAAAGACAATCGTCGCATTTTTAAGCCATAGCCAAGCAATGATTGCTGATGCTGCAAATTCAGCAGGAGATATTTTCGCTTCTTTAATGACTTTTATTGGCAATAAAATATCTAGTGAACCTTATGATAAAACTCACAATTTTGGACATGGAAAAGCTGAATATATCTTTTCTTTATTTATTAGTATTTCTATGATATTTGTTGCAGTAAAGCTTTTATATGATTCTGTTTTATCTTTAATTAACAGAGATGCTTTTACTTTTTCTTGGTTCTTAGTTTTAGTATGTATAATAACTATTATTGTTAAATTTTTTCTATATCTATATACTAAGACAATGTCTAAGAAATATAATAACATTTTATTAGAAGCAAATATGAAAGATCATAGAAACGACTGTATTGTAACATTATGTACTCTTATTTCAGTTTTTTGTGGATTATTTGGTTTTTATTTATTTGATGGAATTGTTGGTATTGGAATATCAATATGGGTTGCATATACAGGTATTAGTATTTTAGTAGAAAGTTGTAACATTTTGATGGATATTTCTATTGATATTGATACCGAAAAAATGATTTTAGATTTAGCTCATAGCTATAAAGATATTAAAAAAATAGATCCTATATCTTCTGCACCTGTTGGATATCAATATATGGTGGTTCTTACTATTTATGTTGATGGTTCTATGTCTACATTTGACAGTCATAATTTAGCTGATTCTTTAGAAAATGATATAACTAAACTTGATAAAGTATATAGAACAATTATACATGTTAATCCAATTTAATTGTTTACACAATTATAGAATTATGTTATACTAATAATACATCCAATGTATCTGGAGGTTTCCTATGAATGCTTATGAAGAAGCAAAAGCTATGTTTTACAACTCTAGAAGTTCTATCTCTTCTAAAGCCAGCGATGAGGCAGACTGCTATGATTGTCGTCGTGATGATTATGTAGATGATTACGATGATGCAGATTGCATTTTCGACTGATTTCTTTTAATGTCATAGGTCTCTAAAAAGCAGGATTGCCTTCTTTGGCTATCCTGCTTATCTTTATATATTAGTTTGATTTTTGTTTTTGTTCTTTAACTAAGATTTTATTATCTTTTGCTATTACTTTTGCTTTATCACCTGATTTTAAATTTCCATCTAGTATTTCTTCTGCAAGTCTATCTTCTAATTCATTTTGTATTGTTCTTCTTAATGGACGTGCTCCATATGCTTTATCTACTCCCTTTTTAGCAATTAAATCTTTTACAGATTTATCAATTTTAATTTCCATATTATTTTGTTTCAATCTCTCTGTTACTTCTTTTAGCATAATATCAATAATACTTTCAATTTCTGTATCATTTAATTTATGGAATACTATAATTTCATCTATACGATTAATAAATTCTGGCCTAAATTGTTTCTTTAACTCTTGTAATACTTCTTTTTTACTTTCTTCATATTTCTTTTGTTCATCAGCATCTTTGTTACCTATTCCACTTGTAAATCCTAAGGTTTTTGTATCTGTAATTAATCTTGCACCAACATTTGATGTCATAATTATTACTGCATTTTTAAAGTTTACTGTTCTTCCATTTGCATCAGTTAGACGTCCATCTTCTAATATTTGTAATAACATATTCATAACATCTGGATGTGCTTTTTCAATTTCATCAAATAGGATTACACAATATGGTTTTCTACGTACTTTTTCTGTAAGTTGTCCACCATCATCAAACCCTACATATCCTGGAGGTGCACCTATTAATTTTGATATAGAGTGTGGCTCCATATATTCAGACATATCTATTCTTATCATAGCATTTTCATCACCAAATAGTGCCTCTGCAAGTGCTTTTGATAATTCTGTTTTTCCAACACCTGTTGGTCCAAGAAATATAAATGAACCTATTGGACGTTTTGGATCTTTTAACCCAACTCTTCCTCTTCTTATTGCTTTTGCTACTGCTGTTACTGCTTCAGTTTGTCCTACTACTCTTTCGTGTAATACTTTTTCTAGCTTCTTTAATTTCTCATTTTCATCTTCAGTAAGTTTTTTTACAGGTATTTTAGTCCAATTTGCAATAACTTCTGCTATGTCTTCATCACTTATTTCTGTTACACTTCTTGTATTTTTATTATTCCACTTTTCTTGTTCTTTTTCTAATTTTTCTTTTAAAGCTCTTTCCTTATCTCTAAGAGCTGCCGCTTTTTCAAATTGTTGAACACGTATTGCCTCTTCTTTTTCATTTTTTGCTTGCTCAATTTGCTCTGTTAATTCTTTTAGGCTATCTGGTTGTGTAAACGCTCTCATTCTTACACGAGATGCTGCTTCATCAATTAAATCTATTGCTTTATCTGGTAAAAATCTATCATTTATATACCTTACAGAAAGAGTTACTGCTGATTCTATTGCTTCATCAGTAATTTTTACATTATGATGTGCCTCATATTTATCTCTAATTCCTTTAAGTATTTTTATAGTATCATCACTTGTTGGCTCTAATACTGTTACAGGGCTAAATCTTCTTTCTAATGCTGCATCTTTTTCAATATATTTTCTATATTCATTTAAAGTAGTTGCTCCAATTAATCTAATTTCTCCTCTTGCTAAAAGTGGCTTTAAGATGTTTGCTGCATCTATTGCACCTTCTGCAGAGCCTGCTCCTACTATGGTATGAATTTCATCTATAAATAATATAATATCTCCTGCTTTTTTTACTTCATTTAAGCATTTTTTTATTCTTTCTTCAAAGTCTCCTCTATATTTTGCTCCTGCTACCATACTAGATATATCTATTGAAACTACCCTTTTATTTTTAAGCATTTCTGGAACATCTTCTGCAATAATTTTTTGTGCTAGCCCTTCTACTACAGCTGTTTTACCAACCCCTGGTTCACCTATTAGACATGGATTATTTTTTGTTCTCCTTGAAAGAATTTGTATAACTCTTTCTATTTCTTCTTTTCTACCGACAATTGGATCTAATTTTCCTTCTATTGCTTGTTTTGTTAAGTCTATACTATACTGATTTAAGGTTGTAGTTTGATTATAGCTTCCTAATCTTTTTATGCTATCTTGTTTAACATTTTTATTATTAGGTGTTTCATCTTCATTAATCACTTTTATAATTTCATTATACAATTTTTGAGGGTCTACTCCTAAATCTAGCATAATTCTAACTGCAATACTATCTCCTTCTCTCATTATTCCTATTAATATATGTTCTGTTCCTATATAATCAGACCCTAGTTTTCTAGCTTCTCTAAATGCGTTTTCTATAACTCTTTTAGTTCTTGGTGTAAAGCCGAACTGTTTCTGTATTAGAAGTACCTTCTTCTTTACCTATTAGTTCTAATATATCATCATAAACTGCATCTGGAGTGACATTTTGATTTTCTAATACCTTAGAAGCAACTCCTGTTCCTTCTTTTGTTAATCCATATAAAATATGTTCTGTTCCTATATAATTATGTCCAAGCTCAATTGCAATTTCATTTGCAATTTCAATTGCTTTTTCAGCACTATTTGTAAATTTATATGTCATTTTAAATCACCTTTCTTTCTTAATTTGACCATTTATGTAAAATGTTGTATAATATATTTAACTTATTGTTATGTCCATTTGGACATTTGCCGTTAGCGACTGCTAGCGTGTTCCCATAGGAGGAAATTACATTATGGATGGGCTTTCTTGTTCACTGTTAGCTGGGCTGTTTTTTGCTGCTATATGCATACAATGCAACCTTGGGATTCTTGTATATAACATCAAAAATCAAAACAACATTCTCGAAGATATTAAAGATATTCTTGAATGTATGAAATGCAACACCAGTACCAACACACCACCCACTAAAACTTCTAAAGATATCGTTGATAAAATTTATGAAAACATAACTTCTGGAAGTGACATCATTGATGAAATTCTTGAAGACAATGGCAACAATTAAGCGTAAACAAAATCCCCCTATGGGGGTTTTTATTTTTCCCCTATAATTTGTTTAATAACCTCTGCCCTTTTTATGTCTCGCTTGTAAGCATCTATTTTTTCACCTAAGTATTTTTGTAAATTGGCTGGTCTTGTATATAATTCAAGTTTATTTACCTTTAGATCATCTAATTCTTTTATTATACCCATATCAACACCTAGTTTAACACTTGATAATAAATTTATTGCTTCTTCAGAAGATATTTTTTTGCAGTTGGTTAAAATTCCATATGCTCTACATATTTCATCTTCTAATTCTATACTTTCTTTAGCTAAAATTTTTCTTGCTAACCTTTCTTGTTCAATAATTTTTTCTACTATTTGTTTTAAGTTTTTGATAATTTCTTTTTCGTCTATCCCAAGTGCTTGTTTATTAGAAACTTGATACATATTTCCATAAGCACTAGTTCCTTCCCCATAAACTCCTCTTATATTCATTCCAAAATTACTAATAACTTCTAATATTTTCTGTATATTTCCTGTTTTAGTTAATGCTGGCAAATGTACCATCACAGAAGTTCTTAAACCTGTTCCTACATTTGTTGGGCAGGCCGTTAAATATCCATATTTTTCACTATAAGCATAATTCAAGTTTTTTTCTAAAGTTTCATCTATCTCTATTGCAAGGTTCATTAAATTGTCTATATCAAGACCTTCACCTAATACTTGAATTCTTAAATGGTCTTCTTCATTAATCATAACAGAAATATTTTCTTCATCATTAATTAGCATTGCACCACTTGTTTCTTCTTTTAGGGCAAAATTAGGACTTATAATGTGTTTTTCTACTAAGCTCATTTTAGTTATATCATCTATATCTTTAAGCTTTAAAAATTTAAAACCATATCCCAAACTTGGTGTTATATCTTTAATTCTATTTTCTAATTCTTCTAAATCTTCTTTTTTAGCTCTATTAATAAATAGAAAATCTCTTAAGTTTCTTGCAAATCTGATTCTTGTACTCATAACAACATCTGATTCTTTTCCACTTTGTAAATACCAATTTGACATTTATTTTTCCTCCATTTTCTTAATTTCATCTCTTATTTTTGCTGCAGCTTCATATCTTTCTTCTTGTATTGCCTGCTTTAAATCTTTCTTTAATTTATCTAACTCGTTATTTTGGGCAGACACGGGGTCTGCCCCTACATTATTTTTATTCGGGTCAATGAAAGTATCGATCCCTACATTTTTTTCGCCCTTGCATTTAGGTAAGTTTAGTCCTCTACCTACATGCCTATTTCCTCCATGTATATTTTTAAATATTGGATCTATCTTATTTGAAAAAATCTCATAACAATTTTCACATCCAAATTTACCAGTATTAATAAAATCTTCATATGTCATACCACATTTATCACACATTAATTTTTCTTGTTCCATAAAGCCTGGTAAAAATTCTTTTTCTTCTTCAAAAAAATCACTTAAAAAACTTGAAAAGTTAATTGGCATACTAAAATCTATGTCACCTATTCCAAGCTCTTTACTACACTTTTTGCAAAGCGCCATTTCCTTTTTTACCCCATTTATAATTTGAGTATATCTAACATTTGCTTCATTTTCTCCACAATTTTGGCACAACATAAAAAATCACTCCTCTACTAAATTTAATAACATATTTTTAAAAATATTAGCTCGTAACTCATCCCTATATTCACAAGGAATAGCTAATACATTATCACTTGTTGCAACTTTCAATAATTTTGCTTCTATTTCACTAATAATTCCATAAGATAAAAAATTGCTTATATAAATATCGACTTCTCCTGCTGTAATCTTTTCATCTAAACTTGCAATAATATGCATTAGATAATTACTTTTTGTAATATTTACTTTTTTTATTCTAATATGTCCTCCGTCCTCCACGCTTGCTTTCTACATAGTAACCCTGCGAAGGCTTAAATCTTGTTTGTATTACATAGTTTATTTGTGATGGAACACAATTAAATTGTTCTGCTAACTCATTTCTTTGTATTTCTATATAATCATTTTCTCCTTTAAGTAGCTCTTTTATAAAATCTTCTATTACATCTGACATTCTCATTTTATCCACTTCCATTTCTTGACTTTGACTTTCTTTGACTTATAAGTATATTATAGTAGAATTCTTTTTTATTTCAAGCAAAACTTATTATATTATATTCTCGTTTTAGTTTGTTTATGCTTATTATTTATATAAAAATTTTTTCATTCTTTATTTTTCTCCCTTTTTCGTGATTTTTCTTTATTTTTTGTTTTAACTCTCCCCTTTTACTAGAATACTCTTTTAATCTAACTAAGCTAATTTTACCTTATAAAATTCAATTTATATTTTATGGAATAATTTTACATATTAATGGATATAATTTAATAACAAAAGAAATTTAGGAGGTACAAGCTATGAATTTAGAAAGATTACACAATATGTTAAATACTAAAGAAAAAATTGATGTTTATTATGATGAAAGACCTGTATGGGTACAAGAAGTACATGATGATATTGCAAAAGTAAGTTTTATTGATAATTTTGAAGAAAAGGATGTTTATATAGAAGATTTATATGAAAATGACTTATATAATTAAAATTCAAAAGTTTATATAAAAAAATTAAAGCACCTAAACTTCAGGTGCTTTCTTCTTGGCAGTCAAACCATACTTTCCAATTTTCAAAGTTGGATAATCCAACCTTCATTGGCATTAGTTCTTTCTGGTTAACTTGAATTCCAGGGTACGCTATCTCTGTTTGCTCTTTTGCTTCATACAAGCTTTCCCCTCTAGCCAAGCATTGGCTGAAAAATAGATTCGCTTTTATCAATTCTTGTCTATCCCGCCCTTTACTGAAATATGTTTCAATGCGTTTCCTGTTAATATAATTTTCAGATACTCTTTCAAAAGCAGTTCTCATATTTTTCCCTCCATGTTCAACACATATATATACTTTATTATACCACATTTTTACATAAAAGGAAATATTAAAATTCGACTTTTTCTGCAATATAGTTTTCTAATTCATCAATTTTAATACGTATTTGTTCCATAGTGTCTCTATCTCTTACAGTCACAGTATTGTCTTCTAATGTATCAAAGTCTATTGTTACGCAATATGGTGTTCCTATTTCATCTTCTCTTCTATATCTTTTTCCTATACTTCCTGCTTCATCATAATCACACATAAATTTCTTAGATAGTTTTGAATAAACTTCTTCTGCTTTTTCACTTAGCTTTTTAGATAATGGAAGTACTGCTACTTTATATGGTGCAAGTGCTGGATGTAAGTGTAATACTGTACGAGTATCTCCCTCTCCTACTTCCTCTTCATCATATGCATTACAAAGGAATGCAAGTGCTACTCTATCACATCCAAGTGATGGTTCAATAACATAAGGTACATATTTTTCATTCGTTTCAGGGTCTAAATATGACATATCTTCTTTTGAATGGTTCATATGTTGTGTTAGGTCGTAATCTGTTCTATCTGCAATTCCCCATAGTTCACCCCATCCAAATGGGAAAGCAAATTCTATATCAGTTGTTGCTTTACTATAAAATACAAGTTCTTCTTTTGAATGATCTCTTAAACGTATATTTTCTTTCTTCATTCCTAGGTCAATTAACCATTTTTCACAGAATTCTTTCCAGTATTTATGCCACTCTAAATCTGTATCTGGCTTACAGAAAAATTCTAATTCCATTTGTTCAAATTCTCTTGTTCTAAATGTAAAGTTTCCTGGTGTTATTTCATTTCTAAATGCCTTACCAATTTGAGCTACTCCCATAGGAAGTTTTTTTCTGGTTGTTCTTATTACATTTTTGAAATCAACAAATATTCCTTGTGCTGTTTCTGGTCTTAAAAATATTTCTGCTTTAGAATCTTCTGTTACTCCTTGGAAAGTTTTAAACATAAGATTAAATTTTCTTATATCTGTAAAATTAGTCTTTCCACAGCTTGGGCAAGGTATACTATTGTCTTTTATAAAATTAACTAGTTCTTCCTCTGTCATTCCATCAGCAATCATATCTTTACCTTGCTCATGCGCCCATTCTTCTATTAATTTATCTGCTCTATGTCTTGTTTTACATTCTTTACAATCTATTAAAGGATCACTAAAACCACCTACGTGTCCTGATGCTACCCATGTTTCTGGATTCATTAATATTGCACAGTCTAAGCCTACAACATCTTTTTGCTCTTGTATAAATTTTTTTCTCCATAATGCTTTTACATTATTTTTTAATTCCACTCCTAGTGGACCATAATCCCATGTATTTGCAAGTCCTCCATAAATCTCAGATCCAGGATATATATATCCTCTTGCTTTACACAGATTTACGATTTTTTCCATTGATTCTACCATAAAAATACCTCCTTTTATTTATTGCTAGAATAATCAAAAAAACTTTCATTCCTAGCAATTATAGCTAGGGACGAAAGTTTTAACTTACGCGGTTCCACCCTAATTGGTATTTATATACCCACCTTAATTCTATTTGCTCCAAAGCTCCCCATATACTTTTTATTGTTAGATTTCACCACCCTCTAACTCTCTATAAATAAATTAGTATATTTTTTCTTTTTCAACACAATTTTATTTTTTTATATTATATACAGAATTATTAAATCTGTCAATTATTTTTCTTCTCATTTTCTTTATTTTTTTCTAATCCATTTTCATTTTGTGCTATTGTATAGGTTGCTACTGCTATATATACCAATATTGCTAATGGAATTGTATATACTCCTATAGGAATTCTTATAATTGCTATAACACTTAAAAATAATGCTTGTGATACTATTAGTCTTAAAATAAGAGTTGTTATTACCTTTATTAAGCCCAAACTTAAGTATCTAACTCCAACATACGCAAGTATTACTATTGTTACTATTATCATTGGAATAATATATGGTTTTATCATATCTCTTCCTCTTATATGTCCAACTGTATCTACAACAATAAATTGCTCATTTTCACCTATCTCATATGCTTCTCTCAATTTTGTTTCTAATGTATCTATTTGTTCATCAGTTGCAGATTTTACATTTATGGCAATAGAATCTCTAAAAACTTCTATTTCTTGATATATTATTTCTTGTTTTCCAAGTGCTTCTTCTGTAAGTTTTTTTATTTCTTCTAAATTATATTCTTTTCCAAGATATACATTAATTTTCGTATGTTCACTATACATTAATGTAAAATTTAGTCTAAATACAAATATTGATATTATTCCTAATACAATAATTAATGCCATTAAAATATATAATACTTTCTTGTTTTTCATTATTTCTTTCATATTATAAACATTCCTTCCTTGTAAATTGATATGTTCTATTTATCCTTTAATAATACATTTATAGCAATATAATTATATATAAACATTACTATTAATCCCCAGAATAATACCATTCCTATACTTGCTACTGGTATCCATTTCATAAATGTAAATACGATACTCATTAGTAATACTGGAATTAAAATAGATATATATCTTAAATATGTTTGTTTTACAAGTTCTTTCTTATTAATACCTTTGCTTATTCCTTTTAAAGCATATTTTATGAATATATAGTTTGCAAACAATAATGTTATAAATGCACATATAGCATCTATTGATAACATTACATTAGTATATCTCAAAACTATTAATAGTAGAGCCATATAACCAACATATGAAATACTTAAAAGGATACCATTTACTTTATATTTTATACATAAATATACTAGTGCTACAAATATTATTAATCCTATTGAATATATACATATTTTTATTATAGCTTGATTAATACCTGTAGAAAGATTATTGTTAGATGAAACAACATATTTTATTGGCATTTTCCCAGCATCTATTAATGATGCTATACTTGACGCTTGTTCTAAATAACTTTGTATAGTCTCTACATCTGTTGTTGCACTTCCTACAGATAATTGTAATAAACCTTCTATATTCTCTTCTGCAAAATATGTTTCTGTAAGCTGTTGTCCATCTATATTTATCGTTACTTTTTTTGTTGTAGATTTTCCTTCTTCATCTTTTGTTTCAATATAATTTTTAGAAATTTCTTGAAGTTTTTTCTTTCCTTCTTTATTAAATTCTATACTTAGATATACTGTAGTACCAACTTCAGTAGTTCCATAAACAGCTTTTGCAGATTTTACATCTCTATTACTAAGTAATGTTTCTTTAGTTTCGCTATCGTTTACAGTAAATTCTCCAAAATATTCTAGATTATAGATTACTGTATCTGTATTTTTGGTTTCATATAATTCTACTATAATTTCCCCATTTTCATTATTAAGTCTAACTGCATAATCATTTACACCATATGAAGATAGACGTTTTTCTATTATTTCTTTAGATAATTTATAATTTTCTTCCTTTAGATTTTCTTTTGGATTTACTGGTTCGTCTTTTTTACTATATCCTTCTTTTAAATTACCTTCACTATCTAATCCATCTTCACTCACATTTCCATTACTATCAAAAACTAGTTCTTTAGTTGAAGCATCTACTGTTAATTTTGCAGTTCTTGTTCCTTTTAAATCTTTTGACAATTGATAATTAGGTATTAAATTTACTCTATCATTTCCTCTTTTTACATATATTCCAACAAAAGAAATTAAGCTAATTGCTAATATTATTAAAATAGCTAGTATTTTTACTATTACATTTTTATTCATTTTTGTTTTTTCCTTTCTTGTATATCATATTTTTTATTTTATAATTATAATAATTTTGTATTATTTATAATAAGTTCAAACCATACATTTAGATATTTTGCAGCATATTTACTCATCATTGTTCTATCCATAAATATTTCAAAATAATCTAATACTGGACAAATTTCAGTATCTATATTAATACTTAATATTACTTTTCTATTTTCTTTATCTAATTCTAATTTTGTATTTGTAACTGCATAATTTACTCTATCGTGTTTTCCAAATGTTGCAATATTAGTATTTACAACTCTATCTCTATGCACATCTGATTTATCTGCTAAAATTAATGCGGCTGAAACATCACTTACAGCTGTACCTGTTTGCTCATCATGATTTCCAATTGCCATCATAATTTCTGTTCTATCTTTATGAGGCATTCCCATATCTTTTAAAATATTATAAGCAAGTATTGCTCCAGATTGTGCATGGTCTACACGGTTTACACAGTTTCCAATATCGTGTAAATATCCTGCTATTTTTGCAAGCTCTATTCTATCTTCGTCATAGCCAAAAGTCCTTAATATTTCCCCTGCTCTATGAGAAACTATGCTTATATGCCTAACACTATGTTCTGTAAAACCTAGTACATTTAATTGTTTTTGAGTTCCTTCAATTAATGCCTGTACCTCTTCATTTTTCTTAACATCTTCTAATGTAATCATAAAAGCCTCCATTTCAAGTTTTTATTTATAATATATGAACTTCTTATTGTTTTTATACGATAGTTGTATTCTATAATAAAAAAGAATACTTTTCAAGTATTCTTTTTATATTTATATAATTTGTTTATTCCACATATAATCTATTTTATAAATTCATTTGGGTCTATACATTCTCCATCTTTAGTTATTTCAAAATGTAAATGTGGTTCATCTAATATCTCAAAGGTTGCTGTATTTCCAACTGTTCCTATGCTTTGACCTTGTTTTACTTCTTCCCCAACTTCTACAAATTCACTAGTTAATAAATTTGAATATAGTGTTTCATATCCATTTTGGTGTTCTATTATAATCGATAATCCATATCTTGGATCATTTTTTATAGATTTAATTTTTCCGTCAGCAGCTGCTTTTACAACAGTTGTCTTATCTGCTTTTATATCAATTCCTAAATGAGTAGTCCATTCTTCTAATGTTGCTGAATATACTAAATTATCTTTAGCATATTGTTTAGAAATTTCCCCTTCTACTGGTTTTGTAAATTTAACTTCTGTGGTTGTTTTTTTATCGTCAACTTTTGTATTTGCATTTACTGTATTAGTTTTATTTCCTTCTAATAATGTATTTGAAGTAGTATTGTTTTTTACTGTATTCGTATTAGTTTTAGTAGTATTATTAATAGAATTTGTATTTACTTTATTTTCTACTGTATTATTAACATTATTTGTAATTTCATTTTTAGATTCTTCTACACTTTTTCCCATTTGTGTACTAGCTGTTTGCGATTGACTTTCTGCTTGCTTTACAAGTTCTGCAATTTTTCCCGAGTTTATGTCGCTTTGCTCGTCCATTTTATTTCCATATAATACAAATGTAATTACAAAAGCTATAATTCCTATTCCTAATATACTTCCACCAATATATAGAATATTTTTTGTATTACTTTCTGTTTTTTCATATTTTCTTGTTTCTCTTCTCATAGTAACTCCTCCTAAATTTATATTTAGTTAAAGTATTTCCTTAATTAGAAGATTTATACAAAAAAAATTACATATCTATAATTTCTACACCTACATAAAAGTGCTTTATGATTTCTTCATAATTCCTTCCTTGCTTTGCAAGGGCATCTGCTCCTGTTTGGCTCATTCCAACCCCATGACCATATCCAATTACTCTAAATTTTATATTGCTTTCTTCAATTTCAAATGTAAAATTAGTAGAACGCAACCCAAGAATTGTTCTTGCCTCAACTCCTGCAATTTCAATATTGCCAATTTTTAAAGTTTTTACTCTTCCACTATCTGTTTTTTCTTTTATAGATATAGCATCTTCCTTAGAAAAATCTATTACTAATTCTGAATGTTTCTCTTTTATCTTATTTGTAAATTCCTCTTTAGTTAAATTAACTTCTGAGTTGTATTGGCTATATTCGTCTTCTCCCGCAGTTTCTACTACTTGTAAATATGGATATCCGCTTCCTCCCCAAACATTAATAGGTACCTCTGTAGTACCTCCACTATTAGAATGAAAAAATGCATTTATAGGTTTTCCTTCATATATAATAATTTTTCCTTTAGTAACATTAACTACATTTTGAATTCTATTCCAGTTACTTTCTCTTATTGCTTCATCCCATCTGGCTAGCCTATCTTCTTTTGAAATCCAAGCTTGACAACAACTTGCACTATCACATATATCCGCTTCTCCATGTTTTTTTTGGTTATTTGTAATTTTATAAATTGTATATGTTCTTGCAACAACTGCTTGAGCCTTAAGTGCTTCTATTTGAAAATCTGCTGGCATTTCTGCTGAAACCACATGATATAAATATTCATCAAGTGGAACTTCACTAATTTCATTTGTAGATGTGTGCAATAATTTTACAGTATTATATTTTTTATAATCATAATTATTTTCTATAACCTGATTTTCTGTATTATTTTCGGTTTTTGCACTTGTTTCTTTTAATTCAAATTTTTTAGTAAATAAAATTGGTATTATAAACATAATTTGAATTAATATAATTAAATATAATATTAGCTTTCTCATATATTTTTCACTTCCCTTGCATTTTAGTTTGTATAATTTTTAGGCAGTATACCATACTGCCCATATAATTATAAATTACATTATGATGTTAATTTTAGTTTCATAGAATTTAATACCTTTTTCTCGATTCTTGAAACTTGTACCTGTGTAATTCCTAAAACCTTTGCCACTTCACTTTGAGTTTTTTCCTTATAAAATCTTAATAAAATTATTTCTTTTTCCCTTGTATTTAAATTATCAATTAACTGTTTAATTGCAATTTTATTTACTACTCCTCCTGCTTCATCTTTGCCTGTTCCTATTTTATCAATAATTGTTCTTGAATCATCTCCACTTGATGTTTCTTCATAAATTGATGATACTGGTCTTAAAGAATCAAGCGCATATGTAATTTCTTCTTTGGGAACTTTAAGTGTTTTTGAAATTGTAGTTATACTTATTTCCTCTCCAGTTTTATTTAAATATTCTTTTTGAAGTTCTAATATTTTCATTGCTAATTCTTTAGTGCTTCTGCTTACTTTAACTATTCCATCATCACGGATGAATCTTTTTATTTCTCCTAATATATATGGTACTGCATAGGTTGAAACTTGTACTTCAAAACTTGTATCAAATCTTTTTATTGCTTTAATAAATCCCATACATCCAATTTGATATATATCTTCAACTTCATATCCTCTTCCGCTAAATCTTTTAACAATGTTCCAAATTAATCCTTTATTAATTTCTACTAATTTGGTCATTGCTTCTTCGTCTCCGATTATGGGCTTTATCTATAAGTTTTAAATTCTCTTCGTACATAGCTTACCCCTTTTTTATATTCTTTTGTAATTACATTCTAAATGTAGTAAATATTTTAGGTTCTAATATTTCTTCAGCATCATTTTCTTGTTTTTTTATAATCTTTTTCATTGATATTTTTGTACCCAAACCTAAAATTGACTCAACCTCTAAATCATCCATAAAACTATCCATAATAGTAAATCCCATTCCGCGACCTTTCTAAGTCAGGTTTTGAAGTAAAAAGTGGCTCTTTAGCCATATTCACATCTTCTATTCCTTTTCCATAATCCTGTATTTCTATTGAAATTGTATTTGCAAATATCTTACAAGTTATAGTAATTAAACCTTCATTTTCTTCATAGCCATGAATTATAGAATTTGTTACAGCTTCTGATACTGCTGTTTTTATATCTGCTAATTCTTCAATTGTAGGATCAAGTTGTGATGCAAAAGCTGCTACACTAATACGAGCAAAAGCTTCGTTATTAGATTTACTTAAAAATTCTAATTTCATTTCATTTTCATACAAACTTTTCATTTTTATTATCATTCCTTTTTTATTTATTTTTTTATGCACACTTATTTGAAATTGGTATTATTTTTAATAAGCCACACATCTC
This sequence comes from uncultured Clostridia bacterium, assembly GCA_948896235.1. GTDB lineage: Bacteria > Bacillota > Clostridia > TANB77 > CAG-508 > RGIG8482. Next base: position 74,007 of record CAQUUC010000005.1, on the reverse strand, counting down.
AAATATTTTTTTTATGCTTTTATTGACATTTATAAGTTCTGTAACTCCTCCTAGTCTTCTTACAGCTTTATATCTTCCAATTAACATTCCAATCCCTGCTGAATCCATGAAAGTAACCTGATTAAAGTCAAATAAAACTTTTTTAGGCATATATCTTTCAATTTCATTATCCATTTTCCTCCTTATCTTTTCTGCCCAATTATGATCAATTTCTTCCGTAATTTCAAAAATTAGTAGCTTGTCCTTCTCTTCATATTTAGTATTCAAAATTTTATTCCTCCTAACTTTTTTTCTAATTATAACTCTTTTGGTAATTTTTTCCAATAGCAAAACATAGGAAGTTTTGCCGATTTATAAGAAGTTTACGACATTTTATTACAAAAAAAGGACAGGCACATAAATGCCCATCCCTTTAACAGATCTCTTTGTTTTACTTATGGCAGTCCGCATCGATGTAGACTTTTTTCCAGCCAGAGCAGAACAACATAAAAATAATAGTAACTACAGATACCACTAATCCCCCAATAACTCCTATTACTTTAAAAATCCGTTTCATACCTTATCCTCCTTTTGGAATTTTTACTATGATATATTATATCATTATCTTTTTTGTTTTATAAGTAGTCAATAATTATAAAGAAGTACTTTTTTATAAAGTATTAAGGGGGACAAATATTACACTTGTCCCCCTTGACAGATTTAAAAATAAGAACTTTATGTTATTCCGTTCATTTTTCATATGGCTTATAAACCATATTAGCATAGTCCTCATCCATAAGCACTATGCATATGGCTACGAGCGCAGCCAATGCACTCACTATAATAGTGATTCCAATAACTGTTACTTTTAAAATCCGTCTCATAAGCTTTTTTCTCCTTTATCGAAGTTTTTTTATACTGCTATATTATACAATAATTTAAATATTTATTCAAGTAGATTAGAACACAATTCTAACACACTTTTTTATTTCTTTCAACAACAATATCTCCAAACAATTTTTCTTGTGTTGCTATTACTTTATCTCTTCTTGTTAATTCTAGCAATCCAGAAAATGCTGTAACTACTTCTTGCTTATTACACTTTGATAATGTATACATCTTATTAAACACAAATTTAGGTTTGTGTAATAATTCTCTAAACATTTCCTTTACTTTACTTGCAACTGTATATGTATCTGTTATTGCAATTTTCTTTATATTCTCTGCGTTTTCATTTAAACGTACTTTATTTCTTTCCACTAAGTTATTATATATTTCTGGAATAACCTCTTTTGTATATTCTTTCTCTAATTTTTGTTTTGGTAATTCAATATTTTCTTGCATTCTAAATAATCTATTTGAAAACTCTAAATAATTTTCTTTTAATTTAGCTGTAATTTCTTTATATTTTTTATATTCAATTATTCTTGCAATCAGTTGTTCTTCTGTTAATTCTTCTTCATCCTCTATTTGTTTTGGTAATAATCCTTTTGATTTTATATATAATAAAGTAGAGGCCATTATTAAAAATTCACTCGTTACTTCTAAGTTCATTTCTTCTGCTTGATTAATGAATTCAATATATTGGTCTGCTATTTCGCTTATTCTTATATCATAAATATCCATTTTATTTTTATCGATTAAAGCTAATAATAAATCTAATGGTCCTTCAAAATTTTCTATTTTTATAGCATATTTTTTACTTTGTAAAGTTAATACATTTTGCATTTAAAATACTTCCTTTATTGTTTGATGATTATACCCTTTTTTTATAAGATATATTTTTATATCTTCTTTTTCCATTGTTCTTTGTTTCTTTTGTATTAAATTTTTTACAGATTTAACTTCATATTCTTCTAGTATTTCTTTATTATAATAGAAATAGTCTTCTAGTTTATTTCTATCTATTCCTTTAGTTAATAGCTTGTACTTTATTTCTTTTATTGATAGGTCTTTTAAAGCTATAAATTCTTTAACTGCTCTATCTATATAATCAGTATCATCTAGATATCCTGCATCTTTTACATATGCTATAATATCACACAATAGGTCCTTTTGTATAGTATTTTCGAATTTATTTTTTACTTCATACTCTGTTCTTTTTTTATACATTATATAATTCATTACTTTTGTCTTTTCTTTATCAAATTCTTCTATTGTATACATTAAACTCCTCCATATTCTTGCAAAAAGAGGGTATTAAAACATACCCTCTCGTAACACCTTCTATTCTTCTTCGTCTGTAACGTTTTCCTCGTCTCCTAAACTCTTTTCAAATGCTTGTTCAAAATTGTTTCTTATTTTTTGTTCGATTTCTGACATTACTTCTGGATTATCTAATAAGTATTTCTTTACATTTTCTCTACCTTGTCCTATTCTTTCTCCATTATAACTAAACCATGAACCACTTTTTTCAATTATATCTAAGTTAACACCTATATCTAATATATTTCCTTCTTTTGATATTCCTTTACCATATACTATATCAAATTCAGCCTCTCTAAATGGTGGTGCAACTTTATTTTTTACTACTTTTACTCTTGCTCTACTTCCAACAACTTCTCCATCTTGTTTTATAGTTTCTGTTTTTCTAATATCCATACGAACAGATGCATAAAATTTTAATGCTCTACCTCCTGTTGTTGTTTCTGGGTTTCCAAACATAACACCAATTTTTTCTCTTAATTGGTTAATAAATATTAAAACTGTTTTTGATTTATTTATTGCTCCTGCAAGTTTTCTTAGGGCTTGTGACATAAGTCTTGCTTGTAATCCCATATGAGAATCTCCCATATCTCCATCTATTTCTGCCTTTGGTACTAATGCTGCTACAGAGTCTACTACTATAACATCTAATGCTCCACTTCTAATTAAAGCTTCAGCAATTTCAAGTGCTTGTTCTCCTGTGTCAGGTTGTGAAACTATTAAGTTATCTATATCTACTCCTAAGTGTTTTGCATATACTGGATCTAGTGCATGTTCTGCATCTATAAATGCTGCTTCTCCACCTAATTTTTGTGCTTCTGATACTACATGTAATGCAAGTGTTGTTTTACCAGAAGATTCTGGTCCATATATTTCTATAATTCTTCCACGTGGCACTCCTCCAATTCCTAATGCAATATCTAATCCTAATGCACCAGTTGGAATTGCCTCTATATTCATTGCTTGGAATTCTCCAAGTTTCATTACTGATCCTTTTCCAAATTGTTTTTCTATTTGTCCCATTGCAGCTTCTAATGCTTTTCTTTTTTCTGAATTTTCTGTATTCATATATAACCTCCTATATTTTAAAACGTTTGTTTGTATCTGTATTATCACATTTAAATTTCTATTTGTCAATACTTTTTTTCAAAAAACTTTTTATTTTTTTATGATAATTTTTTATATTTTAAAATAATTTTTAAAAGCAAGTAAATCTCCTTACCTCCCCTCTTTTATATAACTATCTTAAACTTATAATTTGGAAATTTATTTAGATTATAAAAACTTTACTTTGAATTATAATTTTATTAAAACTCTATATAGATATTATTTTGAAATTAACTAATTTTCTAAATTTTCCATATTGCTAAACTTAAAATTGTATTTTGATATTTTTTATAAAACTTGCTTTTATGAAATTAACTTTAAACTTAAGTTATTATATTATATATTATTTATTTTGTAAACAATTTTCTATTTTATATCATTTAAGCCTTTAAATCCCTACATTTTTGACTTTTATCAATTATGGTGGTATACTATACATAATCTAGTATCTATTCTAGAAAAAATTTTTGTTAAGGAGATTTACCCAATGAGTCAAAAACAGCGTTACCTATCAACTGGTACAGTGTACATCCCGCTTGCTAAAATCCGGGAAGTATATGATGATTTTTTAGAAATGAAAAATCATTTTCCCTCATGTAACATTTTCTTCACTTCTCGTGGAATTAAAGATGTTAACATGATAGCTTTACAGTATTATAGTTATTTGCCTGAAGAGTTTCAATACGTACACGAAAACTTTTTTAGACAATACAATTCTTACACTCCATGTACAGAACCAAAAACTGATGACTTTTATTTTAGTTCTTGTACCCATGTAAGATTTGATACACTTCTACAACTTCGCCAGGCAATGTGCAATTTGCGGAAAAATGGCAGGTTTAAACAATGTGTTATTTTTTATACTGTAAGCGGAGATTTGTCACATGCTCATATTCACTTTTACACACACAATAATGATACATTAATTGAATTTTTAAATTTAATGTCATCTGAATTTTGTGAGTATTTGTACACTGAGCGTTGATGCTATGCACTCCTGTGAGCTGCGCCGATCCAAATTCGGCGCAGTTCATTTTTTATTGATATTTTTTCCATTTATTAATATACTATTACATATAGGAGTTGATTGTATGTTTGAAAATTATATTGATGAAATAAAAGAGCAAATTATTTCTTCTACTTGTGAACTTATTAAAATACCCAGTATAAATGCAGAATCAAATAATCCCTCTATGCCTTTTGGTGAAGAATGTAACAATGCTTTAGAATATGTTTTGGATTTAGCTAATAGCTTAGGTTTTAAAACTAAAAATATTGATGGTTATTGTGGATATATTGAATTTGGTGAAGGCGAAGAATTAATGGGAATTATTGGACATTTAGATGTCGTCCCAGAAGGTGAAAATTGGACTTATCCTCCGTTTTCTGCAACTATTGCAAATGGAAATATTTATGGTCGAGGAGCTATTGATGATAAGGGACCAGTTATCGCTAGCCTTTATGCTATGAAAGTAGTTATGGATAATTGTAAAATAAAAAAACGTATTAGATTAATTTTAGGATTAAATGAAGAAAGAGATTGGAAATGCATTGAATATTATAAATTACACGAAGAAATCCCAAATTTTGGATTTAGCCCTGATGCTGATTTTCCTTGCATTTATGCTGAAAAATCTTTATTAAATGTTCATTTAAGCACTAACTATAATACTAATGATAATATAAAAATTATTAGTATTGATTATAATAATAATGCTATGAATGTTGTTCCTAAATTTTGCAAAGTTAAACTTAATATAAATAATGATGTTAATATAGATGAGTGCCTTAATAATTTAACTAATTTAATAAAAAATCATAATTTTAATATTACTGTAAAAAAAGGAAATGATAATTATATTATATTAGAATCAGTTGGTGTAAGTGCTCACAGTGCTCACCCGGACTTAGGAATTAATGCTATATCTAATATAATTATTATTCTAGACGAATTACTAAAAACTTATAATATAAACATACCATTATTATCTATGTTTTGCCGTTATATTCATACACAGTATAATGGTGATGCTTTAAACATTAATTCTCCAGACGAATCTGGCAAATTAACTTTGAATGTAGCAAAGTTTTTCTTAGAAAATGACACTTTGGGTATTAGTATGAATTTAAGAATTCCTATTCATACAAGTATCGATACAGTAAAAAATAAGTTTAATAATATTTTTGAAAATAGCCATATTACAATCAATTTTAATGGTGAAAAAAATGCTTTATATATACCTAAAGACCACCATTTAGTTACTACTCTATGTTCTATTTTTAATGAGATAACTGGTAAGAATGAAGCACCAATAGCAATTGGTGGTGCAACATATGCAAGAGCATTTCCAAATTGCATTTCTTTTGGTGCCAATATGCCTAAAGAAGAAGATATGTGCCATAAGGTCGATGAGTTTATTTCTATAAATAATTTGATTTTGGCTACCAATATCTATGCTACTGCTATTTATAAATTGTGTAAATAATATAACAAAAAATGACCCGAACTTGGGTCATTTTTATTACCATATTCATTATTCTGCTGAACCGTCTTCAACTTCAGCATCTGGAGCATCATAAGCTTCTAAGATAGCTGTTTGAATTTTTTCTCTTGTTTCAGGATTGATTGGATGAGCTATATCTTTGAAATCTCCGTTTGGAGTTTTTCTACTTGGCATAGCAATAAATAATCCATTTTGGCTTTCGATAACTTTGATATCGTGAATTACGAATTCGTTATCGAATGTTACAGAAGCAACAGCTTTCATTCTGTTCTCTGAATTTACTTTTCTTAAACGTACATCTGTTATTTGCATTTTGTGCACCCCTCTTCATAAATTGTTTTAAATATTTCGTACTGTTATGTACAAATATAATATTCGTCACAAATCTTTTTTTTCCTTCTATTTTTTACAAAAACTTTTTCAAAATATTTTCCACTATAATTTGCTCTATAATATACATTATTTATTTTTTTAACATTTTTTATACCTAAAACATAAAATAATATTGAAAAAAAAAGCTTTAAAGTATATAATTTTGTTTAATTGATAAATTGATTATAAAAGGGGCGAAGGACTTTGGCTAACATTGAAAATATAAAAAAATATAAAAGAATACATATGCTTGGAATTGGCGGAGTTAGTATGAGCGGAATTGCAGAAATACTACATAACTGGGGATTTACTATTACAGGAAGTGATGCTCATTCTTCTGAAATAACAGATAAACTAATAAAGAATGGAATTAGTGTTACAATAGGTCATGATATGGATAATTTAAGAAAAGCGGATGCAATAGTTTTTACTGCCGCCATTTCTAATGATGATCCCGAAATGGTAGAAGCACGTAACTTAAATATTCCTTTAATAGAAAGATCTGATTTCTTAGGTGAACTTACAAAAGCTTTCGAAAACACTATCGGTATCTCTGGTACACATGGAAAAACAACTACTACTTCTATGGTATCTGTATGTTTTTTAAAGGCTGGACTTGATCCAAACATTCAAGTTGGTGGAATATTAAATCAAATAGCTGGTAATTATAAAATTGGGAATAGTGAATATTTTATAATTGAAGCTTGTGAATACGTAGAAAGTTTTCTAAAATTTAGACCTAAAGCAGAAATTATACTAAACATTGATAACGATCATTTAGATTATTTTAAAACTTTTGATAATATAAAAAATGCTTTCATTAAATATGTTAAATTACTTCCTTCAAATGGAATTTTAGTATTAAATGCAGATGATAAGAATTGTTTGGATTTAAAAGAGTATTCAGCTTGTTCATATATTACATATGGAATAGAAAACTTAAATGCTAATTTTGTAGCTAAAAATATAAATTTTAACGATAATGGTTTTCCAGAATTTGATGTATATAAACATAATGAATTTTACTCTCATATTGAACTATCAGTTGCAGGATATCATAATGTTTTAAATGCTCTTGCTTGTATTAGTTTATGTGATTATTACGGAATTACTAGTGATGCTATAAAAACTGGACTTTCAGAGTTTACTGGAGCTCATAGAAGATTAGAATATAAAGGAAGTTATAATAATATATCTGTTTATGATGATTATGCTCATCATCCAACAGAAATTAAAGCTACTTGTAATGCTTTATATAATAAAAAATTTAATAAAGCTTGGGTTATTTTTCAACCACATACTTATTCAAGAACAAAGAATTTGTTAAATGAATTTGCTGAATCTTTAAGTAATTTTGATAATATAATTATAACTGATATTTATGCTGCAAGAGAAACAAATATATATGGAGTATCTTCTAAAGATATTGTAAATAGGCTAAATTCTTCAAGAAAGGCAAATTGTGAATATATTTCTAATTTTGAAGATATAGTTAAATTTATAAAAGAACATGCAAAACCAAATGATATTATATTAACTCTTGGTGCTGGAGATGTTACTAATATAGGACCTATGATATTAGAAAATATGTAATTTTTTGTAAATATTTTGTCAAAACAAGAGTGTATCGCTAACACTCTTGTTTTTTTATATAAAAAAGAACTAAGTGCTCGCTATCCACTTAGTTCGGTCATCAATTTGACATCATACGATTTAAGTTAAATATAGTATACTACAATATTTATTATATATAAATTATTTTTGAAAATTCATTTCTACAAATTTTATTTGAATTTTTTCATACTATCATTGTACTTCTCTTGCCTGTTTTATCATTAAATCTGCAAATACTGCATAACCTTTTTCTGGGTCATTTACTAGGACATGTGTTAAAGCTCCTATAACTTTATTATTTTGTATAATAGGACTACCACTCATTCCTTGAATTATACCACCTGTTTTTTCTATTAATTCTTTATCTGTTACTTTTACTAACATACTTTTATTATTTTCATTGTTATTTACATATATTTTTTCTATTTCTATATCAAACTCTTTTGTTTTATTATCTTCTAAAGTACATACTATTTTTGCAGGTCCTGTTTTGATTTCATTTCTTGTTGCTACTTCTATTGCTTTTGATACATCAATGTTTAAAGCACTTACATTCGTTACTTTTCCATACACACCAAATTCTGTATTTTTGTATACTTCTCCTATTACAGTGCTATTCTCAATTGAACCTTGAATTTTCCCAGGACTTCCCTTTTTTCCTTTTATTATTGATACTATTTTAGTCGTAACAAAATCTCCTTTAGCAATTGTTAGTAAACTTCCGTGTATCCACATCTTGTATTCCATGTCCTAATGCTGCAAAAGTTTTTGTAGAGGGTTCATAAAAGCTGACTGTACCGACTCCTGCTGCAGCATCTCTTACCCAAAGTCCTAATTTATAACTATTGTTTCCTACTTTTACAGGAGTTATGCTTGTTTCTAAGGCTTCTCCATCTCTTACATATTTAATAGCTACATTGTTTCCTTTTGATTTATTAACAGTATTTAATAAATCAGCTGTACAAGTTACTGTTTCTTTATTTATTTCTACAATCATATCTCCTTCTTGTATTCCTGTATTTTCATATGGTCTATATTTATTATTATCTATTCCTTCAATTTCACTCATTCCAACTACTAATACGCCATTTGTATATAGTTTAAGTCCTACAGCATTACCGTACAGGTACTACTGAAGCTTTTGGAATTACATTAACAGTTATATCTTTTAATGCAATTCCTCCAAACAAATTTAGTTTATAATTCTTTTTGCCTACTGCTGTACTAGATGATACATCTGTTGATGCTTGAATTGCTTCATAATTTTCTTCATTTTTAGTTTCTAAATTGACACCTAAAACTGTATTAATTTTTAGGCTTTCTCCCTGAAACAAAATAATATTTGAAGGTATAGAAGTTATATTAGTTACATATATTAATAATAAAATCAAAAAACTAACAATAAATATTCTTTTTATAATTCGCATTTTCAATATCCTTTCATAAAGAGAGTTTTTATCGCTCTAGCAAATTTTAAATATTTATTATTAGTTTTCCCATTTTTTTAAATTTTAATATATATTTTATTATAAAGTTACATTTAATTTATTTAAGTTCCATCTTTCTCTTGCAAGTGTATTATAATATGCCTGTCTTAAGCTATATGGATAATCTTGTATTTTCTTTTTTTCTAGATTTGCAGAATTTACAATACATGTATAACATGCAAGTTCTTTATGTTTATAATAATAAGAATCATCTTCTTTTTTTTGTTTATCGTAGTCAATACTTCTATATCCTACAACATTTCCAGCTGCTTGTAATATTGGACATTCTAGTTTGTGATAATATCCATCGTGTATAAAATATAATAAATTTGGATCTACATATTGTTTATTCTCTGTACTTGTTACTATTGCATAATTATTATATTCCTTTACTCCTACTGGTAATCCTTGCATAAATGATATTATATTTACATTTGATAAAACTTTATCCCAATCTTGTTCTGTTAATACAGGCATTCTAAACTCTGTATTTAGAGTAGTATGTTTACTATATGAATATATAGCATTGTTTAAATTACTTTGTATTGATTGTTTCATTATTTCTCTTTTATGTGCTGAAAAATCTGATTCGACAGGTTCTTCTGGATCATTATCCTTTGATACATTTAAAACTTTTGTATTATTATTTACAAATTGTGGATAAGGATTTCCATTTGAATCTTTTGCATTTTTAGGCACTACTACATCTACAATTTTAGTTCCTGAAAACGAATGATTCTTTACCCAATCTGTAAATTCTTTTGCACTTTTATAATATTCCTTTGCAGTATTATCTGTTATTGTTACACCCTTATATTGACTTCCATCATTTGCTACATCACTTACTATTAAATAACCAGCTTTCGAAACATATTCATTATTCATATAACCATATACTGTAATATAATTATCTAATGAATAATTTACCACTATATCACAATTTCCAGTTTGGTATCTTACTGAATAGTGTATATATGGTTTTAGAATATGTTCATATCTTGTTTTTACAACATCATTATTATCTTTATACTCCATCTCCATTGGTGAATATATATAATATCCATCATATAAAGTTACTACTACTGCTGGTATATATTGTGTAATATAATTTGCATTTTCACCTGGCACTCTTAAATTTGTTGCAAGTGAAGTAAAAAATGCATTTATAGAAGCCTTAACATCTCTTCTTAAGGAATCTGCATTTGTAGAATAATTATTTTGCATAGAATTCAATTGAAACGCAACAACTGCATCGTGTGTTGCGTCTAATAATTTAGTATCGTATTCTCGTTGTAAACTTGCTGTATCTATTTGAATACCAATATATGCTGATAAAATTAAGGTCATAGGTATAATAATTATTGCAAATATAACCGCCATGTTTTGTAATTTCATTTTATATCACCTTTGCCTCTCTTATCTATTTTCCATTTGTCATAACAACTCCTGAATGTGAAGCTTCTATACTATATGTATCATTTCCTGATATACTGTAGAAGAAGTTTTTAAGCATTTGGGCTATAGTAGTATTTGTATTTTTAACACTTACAGATACTATATCTCCTTCTTTTAATAATTTTGTAGTACTTTTTGGATTAACTTTTCCTATACCTAACTCTTCTTCAATTTGTGAAGTATAAATAGTATAATAGATATTTTCTCCTATTTTTGTTGTATTTGTTTCTGCACCTTTTTTACCAGGATTTTCGTCTAGTACTTTAACTGATATTTCAACATCATAGCTATTTCCTGTAGCAGATAAGTTTTGAAGATATTTATCATAATTATCTAGAGTTATTTTTCCTGTAGAACGAATGTTATCTACAAATTCTACTGTAGATGTTTGAACTGATAATAATGATATATCATCATTTCTTTCTGATATTGACATTAATGGAAATACAAACATTAGAATAGCAGCTAAAAATATAGCAACCACAGTTATTAATGTGTCTCCTCCCATATTAATTCCTCCTTATTATTGTAATATGTATATTATCTCTAGTTTCTTATTTCCCTTAATAGTTTCAAGAGAATATCCATCATCTGTTACAGTTTCACCATTAGTTGTTATTTCTATAAATTTTTCTATAAATTTACTATTTTCATAGTTTTTTAATTTCTTTTCCCTATTTGGATTATATATGATATTATTTATTTCATATCTGTTTCCTAACATATCTGCTGTAATTCTTTTTTGTATTTTTTCATTATCTCCACCCCAAGGTGCTCCTACAGTTATAGTTCTATTTGTGGTTGAAGCAACTCTATACAACTTTTGTATATCATTTTCCACATCTACTTTTCTATTTTTATTTATTGTTCTATTTACAGCGTTTTGTATTGTTTGTAATCTACTCTTCAGTTCTTTATATGCATTACTGTCGCTCTCTACCTCGTCCTTATTTTTTACTATTTGATTCCAGTTAGACATAAATCCTTCTGTCCAAAGGTCATATCTTACTATCGGATTTCCTGAACTATCAAATATTGTAACTGCAAATTGCTCTTTAGCATATCTGTGAATAGTAGGAATAATGGTTTCTATTCCTACTATTCTATCTCCATTTTTTGTTACATCTATTATTGTATCTTCTGTTGCATACTCATAAAACTCTGTTCTATCTTTAGAATGGAAAACAACCTCTGATGCTGCTCTTGCTTGTCCAATAACAGATACTGAAAGTGCAATTGCTATAACAAATACCATTATTCCAAAAGCCATTTTAAGTGCATCTACCGCATTTTCCATAATAAATCCTCTTTCTTTTTTATTTTGTTACTCTTACAACTGTAACTGAATTAATAAATCCTGATGCATCTGTTCCAAAGCTTACTTTATATCTATAGTTAGTACCAATATTAGCACTAAGCACTTTTGCAGTTGTACCACTTTCAGTAACTACATTGCCAGAACCTGATCCAGCACCTATTTGTTTTGATGCATCATTAGCATATGTAGCATTACTTGCATTAATATTATTTATTAATGTTTTTACGTTTGATCCAGACACATTTTCTCCTTCATATTGCTTGAATTGTCTGTTAAATCCTTGTATTTCTAATGCATCCACTTGTTGTCCAGCCATTCCTGTAATTCCGTTTATATTACCGAATACCATCATAGCTATTCCTATTAATAATATAGCAATTAGTATAGCACCTGCTATTAGTAGTGCTTTTGAAGCGTTCTCCATAATTTTTCCTCCCTGTTTCTTTTGTTTAATATATTTAAAATTAGACTTTATATAGTCCAAATATTAATAACTTATTCCTCAATTTGTTCAAAAACTATTTTTTTAACTTTTTTTGTATTGTTATGATACTGTATTCCTATACATTTAAATTTTATTAAGTTAAAGTTTTTAACAAATCCTTCTAGTCCAACATTCATTAAGGTTTCCATTTGATATGTAAGTAACTTTTCTTCTAAAAGTAACTTTATTTCAACTTTTATTGAATTTATATCATTTTCTATAAAATATCCTTTTTCATCTTTTTTTATTTCATTTCTTAGATTTTGGTCAGTTGCTTTATATATTAATGTAAGTACATCTGTACCATAAATTATTTTTTCATAATATTCTTCATATTGTTTATTATAAGCTTTTATGTTTGATAGATTTTTGTTATTTTCAATTAAGGATACACTTATTATTAAAACTAATGAAACTATTATAATTCCAAAAATTATGACTATCTTTTTCAATAAAATGTTCCTTTCTAAATTATACTATTTTTTTTAATGTTTATCAACTCATAAGTATGTTTTTTGTCAAAAAATATTTCTATTTTTTAGTTAATTTAATTTCTTTAACTCTTCCTGATACTTCATTATATTTAAGTATATTTAAACTAAAAATGCTACCTTCATTTTTACTTATAAATTCAGACATATTGTTTATTTGTGTATTTGAATCTATTCCAAAATTACTAGTTATTACAACTTTAGAATAATCATCTACCTGTTTATTATATTCTTTAACAAAATTTAATATTGATATTAAATCGTGAGTTGTTAAATCATGTGCCTTAGAATCTAGTGATTTGTCATATATTGTAAAATTGCTATTAAATTCTTGTATTTTTGTTAATTCTATGTCTTTATTTATATCACTTGCAAGATTATTCCAAGAATAATATGCTCCTACACATATTGTTAAAAGTATTATTCCAAGTAGAATCTCTGCAGCCATAATTAAAGCTTTTGATGCATTTTCCATCTATCACCACGCCTTTTTATATTATAATGTGTAATAATCTATTTTTCTTTCTTTAAAGCTCATTTTGCATATTCTTCCTAAGTCATTGTATTCTATACCTGTACAATCAAATACTCTTCTTTTAAAGTCATTAAATGTTTCTACATCTGTTACAGCTCTATTAAATAATGTTTGATATGCTCCATCTGTACTTTTAAATACTGTATGTGTTCCGCTTCTTTAAAGATGCTCTTGGTTCTCTAACAATGATGGTTTCTTTTATATGTGTTACAGGATTTTCTTTTTCTACTTCTTTATACGCTGCTAGTTCCTCTATAAGTTCGAAGGATATTGAAATATTATATGCATTTTCATATTCATACTTTCTATTATTATCTATTGCTTTATTTATTACTGAAATAACATCCACACCTCTAATTAGCTTTCTATTATAAGATTCATATTCTCTATTAAATGCTGCTAATTGTTCGGTCGTTATTTCTCCCTGTTCTTCTGCTTTTAAGGAACGAATATTGGTATAACCATATACTAACACACCAATAACCAATATTCCAATTAATATTTCGCCTGCCATAATTAAAGCTTTTGATGCATTCTCCATTAATATTCATTCCTTTCCTATAAAGTCTTTATATAATAATTAGTAAGTTTTATACCATAGTCATCATTGTATTAAATGATGATGTCATACTTGTCATTCCTATTACTACTAATGGAACTATTAGATATCCAACAAATAAACATACCATTGGTGCAAATCCAATTACTTTTCCAATCATACCTTTTCTTGATATTAATCTTTCATTTGATTCTTTTCTTTTTTCTTGATAATATGCTCTTTCTGTATCTAATTCATCAAAGGCTTCTTTAATTGGTATCTTTTCTACTGCTGCTTGAAGGCTTTCAACTATACGTATAAATTGTGTATATGATACATCATTTTTTAATTCTTCTAAAGCTTCCCAAGCACCACTTTCATAATTGTTCACACATTTTGTAATTGGTTCTTTAAAGATATTTGCATATCTTTCTAACCATTCTAATATTATTTCTACATTTATTCTTTCTATTTTCATAAGCATTAATATAATTGTTTGGAATTGCATTACTTCATCTTCCATATCTAATTGTCTCATTTTAACTTGAAACATTAACATCCAAATTGGACACATATATGCAACTAATGAAAAGACAATTGCAATTAGTAATTCAAACCATTTTAAATATTCACTATTTATTACTTGTAACTTTGTATAAATTTTTTCAGCATCAGTCTCTATTTGTTCATCTGTTGCATCTTCATAAAGGTTAGAGTATTTCATATCATTGGCAATAACCTCTTTAGTTACTCCTGTTTTTCCTTTAAATTTATTTATAAAATGGTTATGTTTTTTTGTTCTTTCCATTGCCTTTTTTTCATTAGCAGCTGACATTTGACCAACAATATCATAATCCGAATCTGGTTCTTCGTATATGTAATTTATTGCAATTTTATGTAATTGTGCAAACATAAATATAGATACAAAGCAAGTTACTATTGAAAGTACAATTTTATTTATATATAGCCATTCCATCTTTTGTTTTGAAGCTGCATCTTTTAGCAATCCAGTGATTTTTCTAAACTCTTTACTTCCTCTTTTAGGCATAAATAAATCTACAATTTTCTTTACAAATTTATTTTTATATAATTTTGCTTGCCATGGATTTTCTGTATTTTTAACATTAGCATTTGTTGAAGAGTTATCTTTTATTTTCCTTATTAATATGTAACACAAAAATGTTAATACTAATAAAATCATTTGTACTATAAATCCACCTTTACCATTATAAAACGCACCTGTAAAACCAAATTGTGATACTGCCCAATTTTTAAGTGGCTCTATAAGTAAAATTGGTATCGCTGATATAACTGATAAACTTTGAAAAACATAATCTAATTTATCTCTTTTTAATATTTCAATTTGCATTTCTTGTGTAATATTGTTTAAATTTTTTAAGTATAAAGATGCACCATGTTGGTCTTTTCTATCCCCAAATTCTCTAGTTAAATATGATATTCCTGCAAACTCTTTTAAATAAGCATTTGGTGCTATATCATAATACTTTTCAAGCTCTGATTCTGGATCATCAGATATTAATACTTCATAAATTTTTTCAGCTTGACGAGAAATTTCTAACTCGTCATTTTGTGAGGTTTCATATATTGCTTCTTCAACCATATTTGTATCATGGTATGCATGTCTTATCTCTGAGAAGAAATCGATTTGTTGTTTAAGTAGTTTATTATCTACTTTATCTACCATTCCTTCAATCAAGGTTTCTACCATAAATATTTCAAATATTAATAGTATTGCAAGTAGTAACATATTACTTTTTGCAAAAACTATAACAGCAATTGTTACTGGTACTATTATTAATAACGCATTTGTTAATATTTTTGAGGTTTGTTTTCTAGTTAAATATTCATCTTCTATATTAATTATTTCTAATCTTCTTCTTAACTTAACTAAATATCTTTTTAAGCCTGGTGTTTTTATATAAAACATATATAGCTTTTGATAAAGAAGATCCATTGAAAATTTATTTGTTTCAACTCCAGCTTTTAGTTTCATTACTTGTTGTACATCTGAATTTTGCATCCTTTTTTGTAAAAGTATATATGCTATAACAACAACAGCAAATAAAGCAATAACTACTCCCATACCATATAATATAACTTCATTCGACATATAATAATAGCACCTCCTTTCACTGCTTATCGTTCATTACTAATTTGTTGCTTTTGGTTTTCTTCCACGTTTTGCCGGTTTTGTTTTAACATCCTCTTCTCTATTTATTCTTGTTCCCCAATTTTCCTCAATAAAAGCATCAAATTGTTCAACATCAGATTCATCCATATTGTTTCTCATTTCTCTTAAATTTTGGTCTGATATTTTGTTTGTAAGAACATATTCACCATCAATATATTCTAATATATTAACATAGTCATATAATTTTCTATCTGTAATCTTTGTAAAATAATGTGTAGCATTATCGAAAAATTTGTCAAATTTTCCTTCTAAGGTTTTTTCTTTTTTATGATCAAAGGTATATTCATTTTTTTCTTCTACTGGTATACATTCAGTAACTCTTTCTATATATCTTCTTCCTCTAAAGTCTTTTACTAAGTGTATATCAAAATTTAATACTTGAACAACTTGTTCTTCAGCTGTTTTTTCATTTTTAAATACACCTGTTCTTAGCATTGAGTTTCTTAATGCTGTAACTAAGTTTGGAAATGTTTTTGCGTGGTGTGTAAACAATGTGAATTTTGATGCAACTTGGGCTGCTTGTATCATCCAAGATGCAACAGGGTCTGTCGCAACCTCTCCTATAATGTTTACAGAACCATCAGTTTTCTTTTGAACATCTAATCCTTCTTGTCCTGAAATTGTTTCTGTTTCTCTAAAGGTTAATATGTTTCTGGTTGGATATATTTTTCTTAAGTGTAACTCAAATGCTGTTTCTTGAACCCTTATGTTCATGGTTTCATATATATTTTCAATCATTCCCATAAGCATTGTTGTTTTACCACAACCTTGCTCACCAGTAATTGAAATAATTCTTGCACCTTTTACTAAGTACTTTAACAAATCAATTGCTTTTTCTTTTCCAGGGAATACAATTAATTGTTCTAGTGTTGCACGTTTAACGTCAAATTTTCTTACGAAAAATGCCCATGTTTCAGAGAAGGATGGTCTAACAACAACAACACGAGATCCATCTTTCATTTCGTTAATTTTATAACCATTAGTGTCAGATAATTGTCCTGGATTATTATATTTATATATGTTTTGACATACTCTTTTTAATTCACTTTCAGTTCCAAATGATAAAAACGCAAATCTTATTGATTTACCTTGGAAGAAAATCCAGATACTATCACAGGCACGTGGTACTTTATTTTCAAGTACTTGATCTAAATAATCTCCATCAGTTTGTGCAACTTGGCTTAAGAATGATTCTGGAAGTCCTGATACACCCCCTGATACACCATCTATATTCATATCTCTTATTTCATCAATTACGCTATATCCTTTATAATGTTGATAAATTCTTTGTACTACAACATTTAGTTTATCTTCAAAGGTTAATTCTAGTTGTTCTTTTTCATATATTTCTCTAATTTCTTCTCCTGTTATTACATAAGATGGTTTTGCTTCTCCTGATATGTATTTTAAAACTGCTAAATTATATTTTTTTATAAGTTGAGTTAATGCTTCATAGCCAAATTCTTTTTTATACATATAAATTAGAATATCAAATTTATCTTGTTCTGTTAATAGTGAAGGAATATCAAAAGGTATTGCATTTGATATATTAATTTCATTTACTCCATATTCCCTAACTAATAAGTCATATATCAATTCTTTTACATATTTCTTATCATTAACATCACCATATGTACATCCTTTAAGAGCTTTTTTTAGTTCATATTTTTTCTTTTTTCTTCTTTGTAGTTCTTCTTCTGAAAGACCTATATCATATAAGTTTATCTTTGTGATTTCGTCAAGTCTTCTCTTAACAAATGCTGTTATTTTATCTAAGGTATATGTTTTATCATCTACTTCTATTTCTTGTTCAGCTTCTTGTTCTTTCTTTTTTGTTATTGAACGCATAATTATTACACCTGTTCCTGCAAGGACAATAACAATTAAGATAAAATTTATTAGCATATATGTCTTCCTCCTTTTCTAAGTTACATTTTCATTTGTACTTCTTGCATTTTATAAATAATCTTTTCTACTGTTTCTTTTACTTGTTTTATGAATTTTGAATTCTTATCTGCATCACTTACATTTATTATTTTTAAGAATAAGTCTGCAACTTCTTCTTCACTTGCCGCTTCAAAAAACAAAGTATTGTATGGTATTACAGTTAAATCTCTTCTTATTCCAGTATATCTTGAAATATTTTTAATTGTATATTTAGAATTTTCATCAAATCTTCCTACATTTAATACCAGCTTGTTTTTTATTTGTGAATCTAGTTCTTCTCTTATTTTTAGGAATTCATTTATCATATTCATTTTCTGTTCAATATTATAAACAGTTACATCACTTATTTTAAGTATTTGTTTTCTTATATCATTACCTAGTTTTTTATCTAAATCTACTAGTACCATATCGTAATACCTATTTGCATTTTGTATAATATCCTTATAAAACTCTATAGTCTTTAGATATTCTTCTTTGGTTGATCTCTCTTGCATATATCTATAACCATATAAGATTTCTAATCTGTTTCTATATACAACATGTGTATAATTTTGTATTATTTCTGGTGTAATTTTACCGCTATTGGCAATTTTTGATAATCCTTCTATTCCATTATCACTAACTGTATTTGCATTTTTCATTAATTTAGTAATAAAGTTTCTATTTTTATCTTGTGCTCCAAAGCACAATTCTAAGGTGTTATCATCATACCCGTGTAGAAACAAGTAATATTTTATAGTTATGTTCAATAGCCATAGCTGTTGCCACTGCAGCAATTGACATTGTTTGTCCTGTTTCTTTTTTGCTATTACTATAAAATGTTATTATTGCCATATATTCTACACATCCTTTTCTAATAATCTAAATGCTTTACGGATTTCTCCGTGAAGATATTTCATTATTTAAAATGTCTTCTACTATATAATATAAACTTTCTTTATATTGTGAACTTAATTTTTTAATTCCAATTTTTGCAACTCTTTGATTTTCTATTATTACGCTTTCGTCTCCATTATCGATTGGGAAATATACTCTATAATTTTCATTCCAAATAACTTTTTTTCCTAATGATAAAAAGTTTAAATATTCATCATCTTCTTTTAATATATCTTTAGAAAATAGTATTTTTGTTAAGTTAATTGGTTCTAATATTCCATTTAATATTTCTAACCCTTTCTTTAATGAATATAAATCAAATGAGGTTACAAAATAATTTTTCTCACATGTTTTTATATAAAACTTTTCAAATGTTTCTATACTGTCTACATCAATTAAAGCAATATCATATTCAAATTCTTTTTCTGGTGAAATTCCTAAATATTTTTTTATTTCCTCATAATTTTCAAATCCTACAGAAACATCTATTCCTTCATATTCAGTAATATAAGATTTTGATGGATTTATAGTTGGCACAATGTATCTTGCTTTACCGAATAAAAGTACTATCTATGACCAATACTTTTTTTCCTAATGTAGTCAAAGCTTTAGCTATATACACTATTAAATCTGTTTTGTCATATGCTCCGATAAATCCTACTTTTTTCATATGTTCCTCCTATTATTGTATACTTGCACTTGCATTTAGTGAATCTATATATTCTTTTCTTGCTTCTTTTGAATTTGTTATTTCTTGTTCAACACCTGTTTCTAGGTTTTGTTTTGCATCATCTCTGTATGAATTTAATTGAGAGTTTATATCATTTTCTCTTCTTGCTCTTAATTCAGCTGTATATCTTTCAGCTAATGCTCTTTTTGCTTCTTCTTTTATATTTTTATCTGAATTTATTAAGTTAATAACTTCTGCACTTGGCATATATGTTGGTATTGCACTTCCTTGATTTCCTGGTTCAACATATGTTGTTGCATATAGTTTTGCCCCTGTCATTTTATAAGCTTCTACTATTGCATTGCTCATTGCTAATATTTCATCTTCATATAAGTTCATCCAAATAGTATCTTCTGTAATGTTATTTACACATTTTTTAGATACCACTATATAATCTTGTCCATTAGGAAGTCTTAAACGAATATCTACATATGCTCCAATATCTAATTGTTGTGGTAAAACAATCATATTAAATTCTTGTTCTCTTAAATCATCTGTTATTTTTTCGTTTGATTCTGTAATTAAAGTTCTTGATAAAACAGATCCTTTTGTTAAATCTAATTTAGATATAGTGTTTTCTGTTATATCTGATAAGCTTATATAATCAGTTGGTACAACATCTTGTAATACTTGTTTTTGAACTAACATTGATGAATCTATTTTATCCCCAGACTTAACATTACTAGATAATACATACACTGTTCTAGTAGCTTGTTTGTCTGCTTCTATTTGTTTTTGTAAATTAGCTAATTGTAAAAATAGAAAAACTATTATTACTGCTCCTATTAATAGACCTATAACAATACCTAATAATATTGAATTTCTTGCTTTTCTTTGCATTGGATTTATTGCCATGAAAATTCCTCCTTTTAACCTTTGACAAATTATCACTTTATAATTAATTTTACATCAAAACATACGTAAAAACAACTATTTTTCATTCTTGTAACATAAAAATAATTCCCTTGTAATATTTGCGTAACAATGATTGTTGTTAGTTATCAATATATTTATTTATGGCTTCTGCTACTCCATTTTGATTATTATCGCCAACAAATATATCTCCTATTTTATTTGCTTGTAACATACTATTTCCCATTGCTACACCAAGACCAGCATTTTCAACCATTTCTCTATCATTAGCATTATCTCCAATGGCCATAACTTCTTCTTTTTTAATACCTAATTCTTGTATCAAAAATTCTATTGCTGTCCACTTATTTGTATTTTCTTTTGTTATTTCTGTATAAAAATATTCAAGTGATATATCTACACTTCCTTTTTTTATACTTTTCCTTGACATATGTTCAACTTCTAATATATCAATTTTAGGTATCATTTTTAATTTTTTTAAAATACTTGAAAATATAATTTTATCACTATCACATATAGTCATTTTCAAAATATTAATTTTAGAATTTTCCTCTACATATCTGTATATATCTTCCACAATATTGATATTTGTTCTTTTTTCAATTGGCTTTTTGCTATTTTCATTATCATAAAAAAGCGCATTATAGCTTAAAGTTTTTGTTAAAACACTATCTTCTGTATAAACATTATAATAAATACTATTTTCTTCACAAATTTTTATGATTTCTAGCACTTTTGATTTTTCTAAAAATGCATCATATATATTTTTTTCTTTTTGTAAATCGTAAATAAAAGTTCCGTTTCCACATATAATATATTTATCTGCTCCAATTTCTTTTGCTAAACTTTTTACGGAATTCGGCATTCTACCGTGATGCTAAAACAATATTTACACCTTTTTTTACAGCTTTTTCAATTGCTTTTTTATTTTCTTCACTTACTTCTCCATATGAATTAAGTAATGTTCCATCTAAATCAATTGCAACTAATTTATACATAGTTCTCTCCTTTGTACATTATTCTCGCTTATTATACATATAATTTATTTTTTTTACAACAGCTATTATAGATTTATTGTAGAAAAAAACTAATGACTAATATGTTTTCTTGAGTAAATTTTCTATATAATAATATATTTGTTAAAAATAAAAAAAGCAAAAATTTCCAGTTTAAAAATAAAATTTATGTACATTCTATATAACGTAGAAGCAAGAAAGTTTCTTCAAAAATGTAAAATATTTTGCAGGAGGTGAACTAACAATGGCATCAAACAACAGTAATATAAAAGCAGTTCCAGAAGCTATGGACGCTTTAGACAAATTCAAATATGAAGTAGCTAGCGAAGTTGGTGTAACTTTAAAAGATGGTTACAACGGAAATATATCTGCTAGAGACGCTGGTAGAATCGGTGGTAACATGGTAAGAAAAATGATTCAACAAGCTGAAAACCAAATGATCGGTAAATAGTTTTTATAAACTAGATTATTTTTAACTGGTAGGAATATAATTTTTGTTTTTTTAAGTAGTAATACATAAAAAGGCAGGAATTGTATTCCTGCCTTTTTTATATAATAAAAATTTCTTTTTATTCTGGTTCTACTATACCATAGTTTTTAGTATTTTTTAATTTAAATACTACATTAACTTTATTTGTGTCTACGTTAACAAAGGTATAGAATATGTCTTGTGGTTTTTCTTGTAATTTTAGTATTGCATCTTCAATTGACATTGGTTTTGCTTCATAGTATAAAGTTTTTATAACTTCATTTTCTATTTCATGTGTAGGTCCCATATTAATAATTTCTTTTTGCTTAATAGAATCCTCTCTATTTTGTTTTTCTCTTTTAGTTTTTATTTTTCTTATTTGTCCCTCTAATATGTCTATATCTTTATCTATAGCAGCATATAAATCTCTATGAGCAGTTACTGCTTTATATGTATCTCCATCATTATTTACAAAAACATCTGCTATCTGTTCATTTTTTTCACATTTAATTGTTAAAGTTACTTCAAATTCTTCTCCAAAATATTTTACTAATCTTTCTACTTTCTTTTCAACATAATCTTTGATTGCATCTGTAGCTTTTAAATCTTTTCCTGTAATTTTAATATTCATAAAATTCATCCTTTCATTTTTTCTTTTTGTTCTTTTGTTTACACTTAGATTATATACTATTTATATTTTTTTGCAAGTAATTTTTAAAATATATCTTCTAACTTATATTCTTTTTCTAATTTTTGGTTTAAATATATCTTTGATATTATCTCTAATTCTCTTATAGTATTTTCTTGTACATTAAATGAAAATATTTTTTTTGCTGGTGCTAGCACTATGTACTTTATTGCTTCTATTGTTGGCTTTGAAATTTCTATTACACTCTTATCTATTTTCCCACAAGCGCCACACTTAAATCCACTATCTTTAAAGCTAAAATACAAAATATCTTCTCCTGTTTTACATTCTTTACATCCGACCGTATAGTTGGTGTAAATCCAAGTATGCACATAAGTCTCAATTTAAAAATTGAGATTACTAAATCCATATTTTTATCTGTTTCAGATATTGTATATAATGTATTTAAAAATAATTGTAATATTTTATAACTGTTTTCATTTTCGTTAGTAACGTCATATATTATTTTAGTAATATAACTTGCATATTTTAATTTATCTAAATCTGTTCTCAAATTGTAAAACATTTCTATAGTTTCACAAGAATTTATATGATATGTACTAGTCCCTTGATATAGCATATATTCGCCAAAGCATAATAATTGACTGCCAGCAAGAAGAGCACTTTTAGCTCTTCTTGCTCCTTTGGCAGCACATGATATTTTACCGTAGCCCTGGTGTTAATATGGTAAGCATTTTGTCATAGTCTCCCATATTACTTTCCCCTATTATTATTCCATTTGTCCTGAATGTTCCCATTATAATCTTTCCCATTTACCATATTTTTTTCTATATTTTGTACTTCCATTAATTCTAGAAATGTGTTAATATTACCTGTATTTTTAAAGGTATTCCACGCTATTTGTTTTATCATAAAGCATCAACTCCTATCTCTTTTTATCTTCTGTATTTTTATGTTTTTTATGCATTAACTTCTAATCTCTAAATTTGAAGTTCTTTACAATGGAATCTTTATCTTGCCAATCTTCATTTACTTTTACCCAAGTTTTTAAGTTTATCTTTGTTCCAAGCATACGTTCTAAATCTTGTCTTGCATATGTTCCAATTTTCTTTAACATTGTTCCATTTTTACCTATTATTATTCCCTTATGAGAATTTCTTAAACAATAAATTGTTGCTTCTACATCATATATTTCTTCTTCATTTTTTGTGCTTCTTAATTCCATTTTTTCTGTTTCAACATATAATCCATGTGGAACTTCATCATCTAACAATTTTAATGCTTTTTCTCTAATGGTTTCTTCTACAAGCTGCCTTAAGGTTTGGTCTGTATATTCATCTATATCATAATATGCAGGACCTGGTTTTAATAATTTTTCTATTTCTTCTAATACACTTTCTACTTTATCATTTTTTAAAGCCGAAATTGGTATAACCGCTTCAAAGTCATATTCTTTTGTATACATTTCAATTAGTTTTAATAGTTTTTCTCTTTTTACTAAATCAATTTTATTTATAATTAATATTGTTTTCTTTTTTGCTTCTTTTATTTTATCTAATATTATTCTGTCACCTTTTCCGATTTCTTCGCTTGTTGCTTCTATTAGAAATAATATAATATCAACATCTGTAACGCTACCAAATGCAGTATCTATCAT
Source organism: uncultured Clostridia bacterium (assembly GCA_948896235.1). Lineage (GTDB taxonomy): Bacteria > Bacillota > Clostridia > TANB77 > CAG-508 > RGIG8482. The sequence goes on along the minus strand of CAQUUC010000005.1, from coordinate 49,489 downwards.
TGTATTTCCTAGTTTTGTTTTTGGTTTGTGAATTCCTGGTGTATCTATAAATATAATTTGTGAATTTTCTCTATTCACAATCGCACGTATAGCAGTTCTTGTTGTTTGTGGTTTATTAGTCATAATTGCTACTTTCTCGCCTACTAAAGAATTAATTAATGTAGATTTCCCTACATTTGTCCTCCCGATAATTGATACAAAACCTGATTTAAATTCTTCCATTTTTACTTCCTTTTCATTATACCTACTTTAATTAGCTAATTTTGTAGAATCTAGTAGATAACTTTAATTTTTTTATTTGATATAAGTATTATACCTTAATTTGCTTAATTTTAAAAGAGTTTTAGAATTAATTTAACAACAAAAAAACCTCTAACCGTATAGTTAGAGGTTTCATTCTACTGAATTACAACATTTGCATCAATTGGACATATTTGTATAAAAGTATTTCCATCATTTATATCTATAATATTTCCAGCTAAATCTTTATATATTGTTTTTTCTGTTCTTGAAGATTTACTTGCTACTATTTCTATTGCTTTTCCATTTGTAATATAATATCCTTTTTTATCACCAATGTTTTTTAAGCCCTGTCTATCTTTTTTTTCTACATCTTGCAAAGTATAGTTTTCAGCAAAAGTTATTATTATATTTTTCGTTGCAATAGGCTCTTTTGTATCCCAATCTGTTTGTTTCACTCCTCTTGCATATCTTTCATACTTTTTAGTTTCTTCATTATATTTATATTCTACAGTATGTAATTTTGAATATGGGATTTTTACTTCATTTGCAACAGTTCCTTCTTCTAGATTAACTTCTTCTGCTTTGTAATTCAACACACTTTTAGAACTTGAAGTCGTTCTATATTTTTTAGAAGTTGCCATTGATAATATTTTTTCAGTACTTGTTACTGCATTATGTGGTGCCTTTTTATCCTTTACTCTCCAAAAGTCTGTACTGCTTTGTACTATTCCATTTATATTATTTACTTTATAAGTTGATATATCAGACTCTGCTTGTGGACTCCAACCAAAATGAACATATATTGCATCATTTTCTAATGCATAATCAAGAAAATAGTGTCTTGAACTTCTTACTGGTCCAATTTTTGCTAAATCTTTTCCTTTAAAACAAGCCATAAGTCTTGTTTCTCCACCTTCAACTATTATCTCATAAACAAGATATGCTTCGTTTAATCCAGCTTGTGGCCATGCTCCTTTATGGTTATCTATCATTACAGCAATTGGTCTATCTACTCCATTATAGATATTTATTTTTTTTACTTCTTCCTTAACTTTTCCTTCTTCTTTTCCTAATGAAATAATTCCATTAGACATAGCTTCACCATTAAGTCCACCATTTACAATTTTCATAGCAAGTAATATTCCTGCTACTACAACAAGAGCTATTAATATTATACTCAAAAAAATTATTCCTTTGTTTTTCATTTCATATTCCTTCTTTCAACCAAAACCTATCTTCCAATTGTAAAATTACTTATAAGTTGTGTTATTTTTGCTAATACATCTGCATTAACATATAGTACTGCAAGTCCATATAATAAAACCACTACCATAATACCTACCCATGCTCCTACAACAACTTCTGATTTGGTTCTTTTTCCATTTTCATATCTATTTATTGCAACTATTAATGCAAGAACTAATGATAAAGTAAATATTACTACATTTCTGGTCGTTAACCATATAATAGTTAATCCTGCAAAGGCAACCGCTGTTTGTCCACTTGGCATAAAGTTTTCTTTTATAAATTTATGATTGTTTTTTGTAGCTGCTGCTTTTAATGTAACAATAACTATTACTGTTAATACTATTGCTACAAATGCTAAATGTGTAGGTGAATTTGCAATTTCATCTACAATCTTTAAACCAATGGTACTTATTTTTTCAAAAAATAAGAAATATGCAACAATTAACGCATTAATTGCTGTTAATACTACTGCTCCCGCTCCTACATCTTTTGCTATTTTGGCTTTTGGATGATAAAGATCTGTATATAAATCTACTACTGTTTCTATAGCTGTATTTATCATTTCTGCAACTATAATTAATACAACTGTAAACATTAAACACAAAAATTCTGCTTTGTTTAAATCAAAGAATAAACTTATTAGCATAACTGCTACTGCTATTACTAATTGCTTTTTAATATTGCTTTGTGTGGTTATTGCGTAAATTATTCCATTTAGTGCATTTTGTAAGGCATCAAGGAAATTTCCATTTTTCATCTTATGCACTTCTTGTGTTTCATTATTCCTATTGTTATCTTTTTTTCTCATCGTTTTCACCTATTATTCTTAATCTTTAAATATCTAAATTTATATTCTTGTTATATTAAGGTTTTGTAAAATTTTTTCTTCTTTAGGTCTCATTAAAACTTTATCTTTTTCTTCAATATGATCATATCCCATCAAATGATAAAATCCATGTACAAGCATATAAGCAAGCTCCCTTTCAAAACTATGTCCATATTCAATTGCTTGTTCTTTTACTTTTTCTAGTGAAATAACTATATCTCCAAGTACATCATTAACCTCATATTCATTATCTTTAATTATAGCTTGTAGCTCGTCCTTTTCAAACATAGGAAAGGATAATACATCAGTCTCTTTATCAATATTTCTATATTCTTTATTTATATTTCTAATATTTTCAGGATTTGTTAATGTTATACTTATATACATATTTGTATTTAATAAGTTTTCTTCTAAAAAACATTCATTTATAACTTTATTTACTATTTCTTCATAGTTATCATTTTTTTCTACATCTAAATATTCTATTTGTGCAATTTGTTTCATACTCTTATGCTACTTCTTTCTTTTTTGTATATTTTTCCTTAATAGTTTTACAAGAATTTTTAATATTCTTCATTACTCCAAGTTCTACTAATTCTTGTTTATAAAATTTTATTATTTCACTATTTTTTTCAGCATTTTTTCTTACTGCATTTAAATCATTTTTTATAAATAGTATTTCTTTTTGTTTTTCATATTTTTCAGGTTCACTATTCTTTAAAGTTTCAATATTTTTATATTCTTGCCAAAATTTTTTATAGGCTTCTCTTTCTTGTGGTTTATCCCAATATATTTTTGTTGACAATAATTTAATATTATAATCTTCTATTAAAGCAATCAACATTTGGTAAGCACTGTTTTTCTTTTTATTAGTTTTAGCTGTTATAATTAAATCTCTTGTATCTTTTAATAATTTACTATAACATTGTTCAGCTACAATTAGTGGCAAACTATGTGTAAACAATTTCCTACTAATTCCTAGTAAAACTAGTTTTTTCTCTATTATATCTCTCGAATCTAATTTTCCTGCTAAAAATGTATTAAATTTATCATAGTCCTCTATAATTTCTTTATAAGATGCCTCACTATCTATTTCCATCTTTATAGGTAATATTTGTACAATATATTCTTCTAATGTGGCAAATATATTTTCATAAACTTGATTTTTTCTTTCTTCTCCTCCTGCATTATCTGCAAGCCTGATAGAATAATTCTTTAATATTCCCTTATATAAATTTTCCATCTTAACTGCATAAAATTTTTTATATCTATTTAATGTTTTTTCTTTGTTTCCATCAAGTAATGATTCATAATCAAGTTCAAGCAGATATTTTTGTTTTCTATATTTATATTCTAAATATTGTGTTTCTTTTAAATGAGTAACATTATAATATTCACTCAAGGCATTTTTTTCGAATGCAGTTGCTGTATCGTTTTTTACTTTTTTATATATTGAATCCATAACATATTTGTCAATTGCTTCTAAATATAATCCATACATATCTTCATATTTTTTCAATAAGATTTCTTTTTTGTTGGTTTCATCATTATTGTTCTCATCAATATAATTTTCAAACGCTTTTAATATATTATTTCTTTTAGTAAGTATTAATAATCCATTAATTCCTACTCTAGTTGGAATTAATAGTTTTGTAATTGAATTTGTTAACTTTCCAATGAAAGTTGTGTTTGTTTCTAGTACTCTTAAACTTCTTTCTGCCATATTAATCATCCTTTCAAAACACTATTTTTTCGTTTGTGCCTATATTTTCAAGTACTTCATATATTAGCTCTACTGTAATACTTCCCTCTTCTTCTTTATAGTTTACTCTAGTATTGACAATATTTTGTTCATCCTTTATCTCATTTTTTAGTTCTTCTTCAAGTTTTTTTAGTAATATCTCCTTTGCTGCTTCAGGACTATAATTAACACTCTTTTTTTGTATCTCTTTATATGTAGTTTTGCAAATTTCTATAGGGAAATAAAAGTTTGAAAATATTTTTAACTTTTTGTTCTCATTTATTGTATCATAATTTTCAAAATTTGGAATACTTTTAGGAAAATTTATTTTGAAATTATTTATATTTATTCCGTAAGAATTTTTTACATTTCCAGTTTCTTCTTCTACTTCTTGTATTAAGCTCATTTTTTCTTTTTTACTATGCCAAACTCTAGCTTGAACATCAGCTTTTGCATGTACATACCTTGTTCCTGTATATTTCCCTTCAAGCCATCCTCCAACAATTATATTACCGTTTTTTACAACATCCCCAACTTTTACTAGGGCTGTGCCATTTTGCACATTAATTTTTGTTATTACTCCATCACTTTTTGTAATAATATTGCAATATTCATTTTCATCTATAATCTCTGGTTTTTTATCCGCTTCCACTATTTCTATTATTACATTTGTTCCTTTAAGGTGTATTCCGCACCCACGCAATATCATCTCTTTTTAAACGAAGATTATTAATAATGTTTTTGGTATCTATTTTTTGTTTTAGTATTCCAAGTTTTAATCCACTATTACTAACTTCTGTCATGATTTCTTCTTTAGAGATAGTATTGTTACCTGTTACTTCTATATTCCAAACAAAATTTGACATACCAAATATAAATAATATCACTACAATTAAAGCTGCAAAAAATAACTTTCTTTTTTTATATCTATGTAAAATAAATGGTAGTCCTTTTTTTCTTTCTATTTTTACCCTGCATTTTGTGATTTTTGCTATTTCTTTTATCTTTTTAAATTCCTTCATACCAATATTAGCATATAAAAAGCTTGATTTTTTTCTTTTTAAGTTCCATAAAAGTATTCCTTTACTTATACATATATTAATAAATCTTTCTATAAAATATCCTTCTACACTAATATTTACATATCCTAATATATAGTAAATTAATATTTTAAAAAACATATTTATTTTCTCCTTTTGTTTTTAACATATTTATTATCTCTTTCTTATGGCTCTATTCTTCATCTGTTATACTTTCAAAATCAATACTATCAATAGTTCCTGTAACCATTATGTCGTCCCCTGTCATTTCTTTTAATCTTAAATTAAAGCCATTTATATTAATAGCCCCTATATGTGTATTTATTTTCACATAATAATCTTCATATTCTAATATGGATTTATAATTTTCGATAAGTAACTCATTAAATCCAACTATTGTAAGTTTTGGTTTATCCGAAACTACCTCTTCTGGTAGTTCTAGTAATCTATTTATTTTGTTTACTCTTTTTCGATTATTTATATGTTTCACTTTTTTCATTCCTTCCTTTTAATTTAATAACATATAATATCCTTTTTCATATATATGCTTTTAATTTTCAAATTATTTTCATTTATATAAAAAAGCTACAATAATCTAATTTTATTGTAGCTTTTTTATTTTTTATTCTTATCTTACAAATTGATCTAAACTTCTAAATTCATATCCCATATTTTTTATTTCTTTTATACATTCATCCAATATATTTGTATTATCTTTAGAATTTCCATGTAATAAAATAACTGCTCCAGGATGTACATTATCTAATATTTTCTTTTTTGCATAGCTTTCCCTACCTTGTTTATTTTCGTCCCAATCATCATATGCAAAGCTCCACATTACTGTTGTATACCCTAATCCATTTGTTATATTTATAGTCCTTTCACTAAATTCTCCTTTAGGTGGACGTATATATTTCATTTCATAGCCAAACTTTTCATATACCTTAGTATGTAAATCCATTACTTCTGTTTTTACTAGTTCATCTGTTAAATCTGGCATACTTTTATGATTAACTGTATGATTTCCTATTATATGTCCATTACTTATCATCTCTTTTACTAATTCTTCGCTTGTATTAACATAGTGTGCTGTTATAAAAAATGTAGCATTAACCTCATTTTCTTTTAGTACTTGCAATATTCTTGGAGTATAACCTGCTTCATATCCTTCATCAAAGGTTAAATATACATATTTTTTCTCGCTATTTCCCATAGCAATTCCTGTATATTTATCAATTAATTCCTTATTTTTACTTCCAAGATCTGGTTGAGCATGATTATCATTTCTTTTAATTCCCCAACCAATTTTAGTATTGCTTAAAGCTGTTGTTCCGTACTGAAGTTGTTAAAACTGTTTCTTTATTTCTCATTATTTGTACAATACAAAAAGCAAACACACATACTATTAGTATTGCAAATATATAAAACTTTCTTTTCGTTTTATTCATAACCCTTTCCTCCTTATAGTATTTTATGAGGATAAAATCATAATATAACAAAAACACTAAATATTTAAGTTCATATAAATATTTAGCGTTTCTCTTTGTATTTGTTACTATATAGTTATTTTATAGCTTCATATACTTCTTTTATAATTTCATATCGCATTGCTATAATCTTCTTATAGAAATCTTTCCTAACTCCAGACATACACTCTACATTTTCAATAAATGTATTTATTTCATCTATATTAATATTTAAAAACAATCTTTTAATTGCATTGTTGCATTCTTCATTTTCCATTTTTTTTATGTATTCCATACAATTAATCTTTTTACCATTTTCTTTTAAACATGAATAGCAATTAATTGATAAATTTTTTAACTCTGTCTCATTTATTCTTTCAATTTCATTATCTTCAAGCATTGGATTTAAAGCTGAACCGCAATCATATATTGGAGAGAACTTTACTTTTCCTGTATTTTTATTCAATAAAAATCCCCAATTTCCATTGTGCCTATCTGTATTTCCAATTAAACTGTCAATAACAAACATATCCCAAAATTTTTGCTTTGTTTCTTCTGTATCAATCATCTTGCTTTCTTCAATTACTTCTAATATATCTTTTAATTCTGTTTCTATTTTTTTATCAGGGTTTGTACTTAATGCTAAATTTTCAAATTCATATAATACATTATCATCGTTTGTAAAATCTTCACATGCGCAAACTATTTTTTCTTTTCCATTATATTCATATTTACCCAAAATTGTATTTTGAACATCAAAACCTATTATTTTAAATACATTACTTCCAATATATTCCGAGAATGCATTATTAATATATGATATATTTTTATTTTTTTCTCTAATTGGATCAGGAAATTTTACTAAATATTTTTTCTTATTATATATTAAGGTTTTCTTTTTTTCTGAACCTTTATAATTATTAAATTCTTCTACTGCATTTGTAAAATTAATCATTTGCTTCCTCCATTTTTTATTTAGTACATATTTAGTATATCATATATTCTATAATTTTACTATAATTCATTAATAACAATTGGTAAATTGTTTAACTTTCTTGTCTTTAACTTTATTTCTTTCTATTCAAACTTCAGCTCTTTTTATTTACAATATTTTCCTTCGATTACATTTTTTATATTTTATTTCTTATATTTAATATTAATTTTTGTTTAGAATATCAACGATAATATCCGTTCTGTTTTTTTGTGTTTTTCTAATTTTTTCCAATTTTTCGTCATTTTTCTTGACATTATTTAAAATATGCTTTAATATTGTAAAAGACATTTGGAAAATTTTGGGTAATTTTACCTAATGCATCTTTAAATACGGGGGATAAAAATATGTTAAATTTTGTTTTATGCGACGATAATGAAAGCATTCTAAACAGATTAGATAGCATGTTAAATACTTTATTTTTAAAACATGACTATGAAGCTCAAATTACATTTAAGTCTAATAATGCAAATGATGTACTTTCATATATTAAATCAAATAAAGTTCATGTTTTAATATTAGACATACATTTGCAATCTGGAATTTCTGGAATTGAACTCGCCGAAAAAGTTAGAAAGACAGATAAATCTGTCTATATTATTTTTACAACAGGGCACTTAGAATATGCTCTACTTGCCTACAAAGTAAAGACTTTTGATTATATTGCAAAACCATTTACAATTGAAAGAATTGAGGAAACTTTAGTTAGGTTATTTACTGATACTCCTAATGAACATCCTAAATACTTATCTCTTAACAATAAGAACATTATTAAACAAGATGATATTCAATATATAAAGAAAGATGGTATGAAGTTAATTGTTTATACTGATTCAAATCAGTATGAAGCATATACTTCTTTTAATAAAATCGAACCTTGTCTGGCGGAAAACTTTGTAAGATGTCATAAATCATATATTGCAAATGTAGACAATATTAAGGATATAGAACCAATGAGTAACACTATAAAATTTGATAATAAAGAATGTTACATTGGTCCCAAATATAAAAATAATTTTATGGAGGTTTTAAATAACTATGGAAATTTTTCAAACAATTTGGACAGCACTATCAACACCTAATGAAGAACTAATTCAAATATTTAGTATTCCATTAATTTTTATTGAAGTAACTGTTGCTATGTTATTATTTACTACAATATTGAATATTTCATCTGCAAAAAAGCAAAAAATGATATATGTTTTTGCTTTATCTATATGTACTATTTTATCTACTTTCTATATACCTAAAGCAGTCATAGTTTTTATAAATATGATTATTCCATTTATACTAATTATGATAATTTTTCGTATATCTATTTTAAAAGCTATACTATCTGAAATATTTCCAACTATTATTATTGCTCTTTTTGAAACAATCTTTTTTAAGACTTGCTATGTTTTCTTTGGTGTAACTCAAGAAGAAGCAATACAAATTCCAATATTTAGAATAAGTGGAGCTTTAATTACATATTTAATAATTTTCTGTATTTTTATTATTATGAAACGATATAAAATAAACATTTCAATATTAGACAATATGCCCAAATCTAATAAAATTATCTTGCTATGCAATTTTATTCTAGTAGTTATTACGATATCTACTCAATTTTATTTAATTGGATATTATAATGAAATATTACCTTTTTCTATAACATTACTATCTATAATAAGTTTAATAGCATATTTCTTTGTAAGTATCTATAGTTTATATAGAACAACTCAATTACAAATAACAGAACAAGACTTAGAAGAAGCACAACTATATAATAAATCTTTAAAAATATTACATGATAATGTTAGAGCTTTTAAGCACGATTTTAGTAATATTGTTCAAGCAATTGGTCGGTTATGTTGGTACCAATGATATGGAAGGATTAAGAACTTATTATTCGCAACTATTAGGTGACTGTCAAAAGGTTAATAATTTGTATACATTAAGTCCTGAAGTAATAAATAATCCTGCTATATATAGCCTATTGACCTCTAAATACCACAAAGCAGATGAACTTGGTATAAAAATACATTTAGAAATTTTCTTAAATTTAAATGAACTTAATATGAAGATTTACGAATTTACAAGAGTACTTGGAATACTTATGGATAATGCTATAGAAGCTGCTTATGAATGTGAAGATAAAATTATTAATGTTGAAATTAGAAAAGATTTTAAAGTAAATCGTCAGTTACTAATTATTGAAAATACTTATAAAGAAAAAGATGTAGACTTAGATAAAATTTATGAAAAAGGCTATTCTTCAAAACAAAACAATACAGGTCTTGGATTATGGGAAGTAAGACAGATTATGAAGAAAAATAATAATCTAAATTTATACACTACTAAAAATGATATCTTCTTTAATCAACAATTAGAAATGTATAATAAATAAAATGAAAAAAGATAGTTGTCGAGGCTATCTTTTTTCGTTAAGGTTTTTTGTTATAAAATTTTTTGGAATTTGTTATTAGTCTTTTTTAATTAAACTTGCTGGCATTTTTGGTTGATGAAGCCATCCCCAAACAAAGCATGCTGTGTTTGTTGATTTAGCATATTTTTCAGCTAATTTTGATAACATTTTTAACATAGGAATTTCTCCCCTTTCTTTTGTATAAAAACTATATAACAAAAAATATCGCCGGCTGATATTTTTTATTAACTAAAATTCTTGTGAAGCATTATATACTTCATATCCATATTTATTATTGGTTAAATTATATGCAAGTCGTGTTATTGACATACTTTGAAATAACATACCATAAATAATTATATTTGATATTACTTCATTTTTTATAAATAATCCAATGATAATACTTAATGTTAAAGTAATATATGATAATATTCTTTTCTTTTTTCTTTCTTTTTTACTTATAATAGGTACATTTTCTGTATCTGCTGGCGCATAAAGTTTTACCATTATCATCCCAAATACCCATATAAGAAATGCTATTATATATTTTAATGTTTTCTCAAATATTAAATATTTTCCTAATAGCCCAATTCCACAAAAGAATACTATAGAACCTACTATACAACCTATATGTGTTTTTAAGTGAAATCCTCCTGATGCTCCTCTAAATGGTAGAACCAAGAAATATGCAAGTATGGTTAAATCTAATACTCCTAAAATAAAAGCAACTCCCATTATAATAAAAAATTTTGGTATTTCTCCTACTATTAGATGTATCCCATAATTGATAACTTCTGCTCTTTCATCATCAATATCTGGGTTTTCTTTTCTAATTTTAGTAGTTAGATAGTTACAAAATTTATCTATCATTTTTTGCCTCTTTCTTTTTCTTTTCTCTATGAGGCTATCTTATACTAATTTTCGACACTAATTTTATTTAATTTATAAGATGTGTTTTTTTATATATAAAATTTTGATTTTATTTTTTTATATATGATTTTATAAGTTTTGTAAAAAGCATTTAATCAATTTATCAAAAAAAAAGAAGCAGCACCCTATGCAACTCCTGTTAATTTTAAACATAAAATTATATATTTTCCAATATTTTCCAGCTACCTATTTTATCTGGAAAGCTCTCAAATGTCATTTCTTCTTTAGTTATTGGATGCACTAAGCTTAAACTATATGCCCATAATGCAATTTGTTTTCCTCTACCTCTTGCACCATATTTTTGATCACCATATATGCTGTGTCCTCTACTAGATAATTGTACTCTTATTTGGTGATGTCTTCCTGTATGTAAATTTATTTTAAGTACTGATAAATTTGTTTCTTCATTATATGTAAGTTCTTCGTAGTCTAGGCTAGCTAATTTTGCATTTTTGGTTCCTTCTTTTACGACCTTACTTAAATTGTTTTTCTCATTTTTTAATAAATAATCTTCTAAGGTATCAATTTTCTTTTCAAATCTTCCATCTACGATAGCAAGATATTTTTTCTTAAAAACTTTATTTCTTACTTCTTCACTAAGTCTTGCCGCCGCCTTTGAAGTTCTAGCAAATACCATAACTCCTCCAACTGGTCTATCTAATCTATGTATTAAGCCTAAATAAACCTCTCCTGGTTTATTATATTTCTCCTTTATATATTGTTTTACAATAGTAAGCATATCGATATCATTTGTTTTATCTCCCTGTGATGGAATATTAGGTTTCTTCTCTACCACTATAATATGGTTATCTTCATATAATACTTTTAAATCTTGCATATTACTTCTCCCAACGTCCATATATTCCACAAGGTAATACTAAGCTACTATTAGTCATTGTAAGTCCAATTTCTCCTGCTTCAAACTTTCCTTTTACATTTGTAGGAATATTTAGTTTTAATATATTTTCTAGTACTTTTGAAGATATACCTGTAGTATAAGAGTTAATTAGGAAAAACAATGGATCTTTTGATAAAACTTGCATACATAAATTAACTAAATCATATATGTTTTCTTCAAACTGCCATACCTCTCCGTTTGCACCTCTACCATATGATGGTGGGTCCATAATAATTGCATCATATTTATTTCCACGCCTAATTTCTCTATTTACAAATTTAACTACATCATCAACAATATATCTAACTGGTCTTTTTTCTAAACCAGAAGAAACCACATTTTCTTTTGCCCACGCAACCATTCCTTTTGAACTATCTACATGACATACACTAGCCCCTGCATACAAGCAAGCAACTGTTGCTCCTCCTGTGTACGCAAATAAATTTAATACCTTTATTTCTCTTTTTTCTTTTTTTATTTTATCAATCATCCAGTCCCAATTTACTGCTTGTTCAGGAAATAAACCAGTGTGTTTAAAGCCCATTGGTTTTATATTAAAAGTTAAATCTTTATAATTAATTTTCCAAGAATCTGGCATCTTTTTATTATATTCCCAACTTCCTCCACCTGTTTTACTTCTATTATATGTAGCATTTACATCTTTCCACTTATGTGGAAAACTTTTTTTGTTCCATATAATTTGTGGGTCTGGTCTAACCAGTATAACATCTTTCCACTTTTCAAGTTTTTCACCATTTGCCATATCTAATATTTCATAATCTTTCCATTCATCTGCTATTTTCATATATATAATCCTCTGTTTCTGTATTTTTTAATATCTCTACTATTTTTTCTATCATATCGTTAGGTGTTGATGCTCCAGCCATAACTCCTACTTTTTTAAATCTTCTTATATAATTTATATATAAATCTTCTAATGTTTCTACAAACATTACATTACTGCATTCTTTTAATGCTATATCATACAATTTGTTGGTATTAGAGCTTTTCTTTCCACCAATAATTATCATTAACTCTACTTGTTTTGCTATCTCTTTAGTTTCTATCTGTCTTAACTTTGTTGCATCACAAATAGTTTTATTTATTTCTAAATTTGAATCTTTTGGTATTTTCATCTTAATTATTTTTACAAGGTCATCAAATTTCTCCATAGAAAAAGTCGTTTGTGAAAATACTGTTATATTTCTAATATCTTTATTTATTATATCCTCTACTGCAACATTAATATCTTCTAAATCCTGTACTATAGTAGAATTTTCTCCTGCAAAACTAACACTTCCAACTGTTTCCGGATGCGTTTTTTCTCCAATATAGATTATGTAATAGCCTAAGTTTTTATATTCCTCTATTTTTTTATGAATACTTAGCACTTTTGGGCATGTTAAATCAATTAATTTAATATTTTTTGCTTCAATTTCTTCATATATTTTTTTAGAAACTCCATGTGCTCTTATAATTAAATCTTTTCCAGCTGGTACATCTTGAATATTTTGCACAATTGTTAGACCTTTTTGTTCAAGTTTTTTAATAACCTCAGAGTTATGAACCAATTGTCCTAAACAATATATTCTTTTTTTCTTTTCTAAATTATTTTTTGTTTTAATTACTGTGTTTCTTACTCCTTGACAGAAACCTGCCTTTTTTCCCAAAATTACTTCCATAACAAATCCTTCATTTCATTATATTCTACTTAGTACCTCAAAAAAGCAATATATTAATGTAAAGTTTAATGCACTAAATAATACTCCCATAATAATTAGTAAAGTCATAAATTTGTTGTTTAATATTCTTTTTAAAAACCTTCTAAAAAAAGAATATTCTAACTTGTCCTTTTTTTCATTATAACGAATACTAAAAATTTCATCTTTTGCATACTCCATAGTCTAATCCCCCCAATATATTTATTTATAAAATAAATATATTCTGTTTTTTTAGGAATATGACTAATTTTTATTAAATAATATCATAAAGTTTAGAGTATTTTCAACTAATTTCAACGTTTTTTTAGTTCTGCTTTTATTGTTCTTGCTAATTTTTCATTTATTCCTTTTATTTTTGTAAGTTCCTCTAACTTAGCCTCTTTTATTTTTTCTACGTCCCCAAATCTTTTTAATAGTTCTTGTTTTTTTACTTGTCCAATTCCTGAAATTTCATCTAATGCTGATTTTGTAATTTGTTTATCTCGTACTTTTCTATGATATTCAATTGCAGTTTTATGAACTTCATCTTGAAAATTAGTTATTAAATTCATCAAATTTTCTGACAATTCCTGCTCATTTCTATTTTCATCTATTAATGCTCTAGTTCTATGTTTATCATTTTTTACCATACCATATAATTTTATATCTAGTCCTAGTTTATCAATAACAGTTCTTGCAGCTCTAATTTGAGTTATTCCACCATCTACAAATATTGCATCTGGTAATTTTCCAAACCCTCCATTTGTATTTTCTATAGAATGTTTTAATCTTCTTTCTATAACTTCCTCTATACATCTTGGATCGTCTTGTGTTAAAACTGTTTTTATTTTAAATCTTCTAGATAATTTGTGATTAATTGATCCATCTTGTAATACACACATTCCAGCAACCATATTTGTTCCGTGATATATTTGATATATCAAAAGTTTCTATCTTTCTTGGCATTTTCTCCATTTTCAATACTTCTTTTAATTCCATCAAAGTATCAAATTTGTCTTTTGATTTGTTTTCTAATGTAACAGCCGCATTGTTTTCAGCCATTTCTACAAATCTTAATTTTTCACCTTTTTGAGGAGATTTAAGTTCTACTTTTCTTCCCATTCTATTAGATAACCACTCTTCTATTGTAGTTTTATCTTCTACTTCTTCTTTTAGCATAATTCTATGTGGTATTTCATCTTTTGTTAAATAATATTGTTTTATAAAACTTGATAAGATTTCGTCGTTTGGTACATCTTTTAAGTCATTAAAGAAGTAATGTTCTCTTCCTATCATTTTACTTTTTCGTACAAAGAATATTTCAATACATACACTAATATCATTTTTAGCAAGTCCTATAACATCAATATCATTTTCTGTTATATTTGATACTTTTTGTTTTTGTGAAATTCTTTCAATTGCAGTTATTGTATCCCTTAAATTTGCCGCTTCTTCATATTCCTGATTTACAGCTTTTTCTTTCATCTTTTTATCTAATTCTTTTATTATTTTGTCTATTTTTCCTTCTAATAGCATAATAATTTGGTCTATTTGCTCTCTATATTCTTCTTTTGAAACATATCCCATACAAGGTGCAAGACATCTATTTATATGGTAATTTAAGCAAGCTCTTTTATTGGATTTAAAGTTTCTACATTGACGTATTTTAAATTTTTGTTTTATGAAGTCTACCATTTCTTTTGCGCTACCTGGGTTTGCATATGGTCCAAAATATTTTGCCCCATCATTTAGTATGGTTCTTGTTATAAAAACATTTGGATAATCTGATTTTACATCTATTTTTATATATGGATAAGTTTTATCATCTTTTAACAATACATTAAATTTAGGTCTATTTTCTTTAATTAGATTACATTCTAAAATTAATGCTTCCGCTTCATTGTCTGTAACTATATATTCAAAATGGTCTATTAAACTAACCATATTTTCAATTCTTTTTGTTTTATTGTTTTTCCTAAAATATTGCCTTACTCTATTTTTTAAAATTACAGCCTTGCCAACATAAATTATATTATCGAATTTGTCTCGCATAATATATACTCCTGGCTTATTAGGCAGTTTTTTTAATTCCTCTTCTATATTAAACATCATTTTCTCCTACTATATAAAAAATGCAGACATGCAAGTTTCTCGCCTGTCTGCACAAACTTGCTATTCTCTCCTAAGCAAGTTAACCCCCAAATATAACTCGTTCCCAAGTTAAACATTTTTTTACGTTACTTCCCTTATAACGCAATATTATTATATCTTCTTTTTTCTAAATTGTCAATACCTATTCTCCAATATATCCAATATATGGTAAATTTCTATATTGTTCATTAACATCAAGACCATATCCCACAACAAATTTATCTGGTATTTCAAATCCTGTATAGTCTACTTTTACATCATACAATCTTCTTTCTGGTTTATCTAATAATGTACAAAGTTTAAGACTATTAGGCTTTCTTCCTTTTAGATGTTCAAGTAAGTAACTAAGTGTTCTTCCTGTATCTATAATGTCTTCCACAACAATAACATCTTTATTTTCTATTGACTCTTTTAAATCTAATTTTAATTCTATATTATGAGAAACAGTAGATGAACCATAACTTGACACTTGTATAAATTCTATTTTTACATTTCCATTAATTTTTTTAGCTAAATCAACTGTAAAAAAGCTTGAACCTTTTAATATACATATTAAAGTAATTTCTTTTCCTTCATAATCTTTTTCTATTCTTTTAGCAATTTCAGTAACTTTATCTTGTATTTTTTGTTCGTCTATTAATACTTTTATATCCTCCATACTAATTCCTCTTTCTTTTTTTATTTTTTCAATTATATCACCATACATAAAATTAGTAAAGTATTTTTTGTCATATTATATCATGAAATATATTTTAATAATTTTATAGATTTTTATATATACTTATATTATAATATACATATATCTTATGAGAAAGGAGAAAGTTCAAATGGAAGAAAACGTAAAAGAAGCTAGTTTAATTCGGGAAAACTTTTTTCTGGATGTTTTTAGGTTTACTAGGTACTGCTATTGTTGCTTGGTACACATATTCATCTGGATTATTTATTGATATTCTTTTTAAAGGATACTTTAATATTCTATTAATTGCAGAACTAGTAGTAGTTATTGTATTCTCATTACTATTTAAGAAACTACCACCAACTATTGTTGGTATACTATATTTTGTATATGCTATGATAAATGGTGTTTCTTTATCTGTAATTTTTGTTGTTTTCGAATTAAATTCTATTGTTTGGTTATTTATAGCAAGTGCTATTTTGTTTGGTGGAATGGCTCTTTATGGCTATAAAACTAACAAAGATTTATCTAATTGGAAAACCCTACTTTTTGGTGTACTAATTGTAGGTATTATTTTAAGTTTAGTTAACCTATTCTTAGGTAATTCTATGTTAGATATTGTTTTAGACTGGGTTATTTTATTTGTATTTTTTGGAATTACTGCATATGATATGAATAAGATTAAACAGTTACAATATGAAGAAGGGTTAGACCAAAATAAATTACACATATATGGTGCAATGGAACTATATCTTGATTTTATTAATATATTTTTACGAGTATTATCAATATTTGGAAAAAGAAAAGATTAGACTTATTAAAGAGTATCATAAAATTGATACTCTCTTTTCTTAATATTTTCTTATTGGACTTGCTACTTTTTTAATTTTAGTGTAATATAATATCATTAGTTGAAAGTTTATGTAAAAACATTATTTAGAAAGGAGTTATGTTTTTGTTTTAGTTTTAAGCGCCTGGACAATGAATTTACATTGTTGACGAGGTCAGAACTTATCGAAAGATTCGGCGGATGGTTCTGTGGCACAGGTTACTGTCATTAAATGCTAGCAAAGAGAAATAGTGATGTTTTAACAAATCTAGCAAAAGTAACTTTTTACATACTTTCTACTTCCATATTATTTTTAGGAGGTTTTACAATATGTGTGGAATTGTAGGATATATAGGGACAAAAAAGGCTTGTCCTATACTGATTAATGGTCTTTTAAAATTAGAATATAGAGGATATGATTCAAGTGGTATTTCTACTATGGAAAATAGTTATATCTCTAATATGAAAGATAAAGGAAGAGTAAAAAATTTATATGATTTAGATGGAATTAATGATTTAATAGGAACATCTGGTATTGCTCATACAAGATGGGCTACTCATGGAAAACCATCAAAAGAAAATTCTCACCCTCATATGGATAATTCTAATACTTTTAGTGTTGTTCATAATGGTATTATTGAAAATTACCAAGAATTGAGAAATGATTTAAAAGAAAAAGGTTATAGTTTCAAATCTAGCACAGATACTGAAACTATTCCAAACTTAATTCATATGTATTATTCTCAAGATAAAAACTATGATGAAAAAAGATTTTTAAGAGCTGTTTCTTCTGCTTGTAAAGACTTAAAAGGAAGCTATGCTATAGAAGTACTTTGTAAAGAATATCCTGATGTAGTAATTGTAGCAAGAAAAGATAGTCCTCTAGTTATTGGTACTGGTGATAATGAAAATTATATCGCATCTGATATACCTGCGATACTTGAATATACAAAAGACTTTTATTTATTAAATGACGGTGAAATTGTCGAAGTATATAAAGATAAAATTAATTTTTATAATTGTAAATTAGAAAAAGTACAAAAAGATGTAAAAACCATTGAATGGGATGCTACTTCTAGCCAAAAAGATGGTTATCCAGATTATATGTTAAAAGAAATATATGAACAACCTCGTTCAGTTCGTGAAACTATTGGCTCTAGATTAAAGAATAATGAAGTAGTTGATTTTGAAGATATCAATTTAACAAGAGAATATCTAGAATCTATAAACAAAATATATATAGTCGCATGTGGTACTGCAATGCATGCAGGTCTTGCAATTAAACCAATGTTTGAAAAGCTATGCAAAATTCCAGTTACAGTAGATATTGCATCAGAATTTAGATATAGAGAACCTTTAATTGATGATAAAACTTTATGTATATATATTAGTCAATCTGGTGAAACTGCAGATACAATCGCTGCATTAAAACTTTCAAAAACGCAAGGTGCTAAAACAATTGCTATTTCAAATGTTATTGGAAGTTCTATTTCAAGAGAGGCTGATTATACAATTTATACTCATGCAGGTCCTGAAATTGCAGTTGCATCAACAAAAGCCTATACTTCTCAAGTGACTCTACTTGCCCTACTTGCACTACATTTTGCAGAAGTTTTAGAATGTAGCAATAAAGCATTAATAGAAAATATTAAAAATGAACTTTTATCATTACCAGAGAAATTACAAAAAGTGCTTGAAAATGTAACTGAAATTGAAGAATTTGCAAAAAAAGTATACAATGAACATGATATTTTCTTTTTAGGAAGAGGTAATGATTATGCTGTAGCTCAAGAAGCCTCATTAAAGCTTAAAGAAATATCTTATATACATTCAGAGGCATACGCTGCAGGAGAATTAAAACACGGACCTATTGCTCTTATAGAAAATGGAATTACAGTTGTAGGAATTATAACAGACCCTATTCTTTCACCAAAGACTGTAAGTAATATTCAAGAAGTAATAACACGTGGTGCAAAAACTTTGATAATAACAGATCAAGCTTTAGAAAATGGAAATTATGATAAAGTAATAAAAATACCAAAAACACACCCTATGATTTCTGAAATTTTAACTGTGGTACCACTACAATTATTCGCTTATTATATAACTAAAGAAAAAGGCTTAGATGTAGATAAACCAAGAAATCTTGCAAAATCTGTAACAGTTGAATAAAAAAATAGCGGGAGACTATAGAACAGTCTCCCTTTTTTGTGTGCGATAAAGTTAATACTATTTTGTGACTATCAAAGCTTACTATCGTATAAACAATACATTTTACCACATTACCGCTGTTATTCAGCAGTTTTCTGTTTCTTCAATCATCTCATCCAGAATTTCTGCCACTTCTTTTGGCATACCTTCTCTACAAAGATAGCGAAATTCGCCATTCTCACCGCAACAATACAAAAAGTAATCATCTCCATCCCACGAAAAATCATATGCAATTTTCATGCCCTGCCTAAAATCAATAATTTTTAAATTATCTTTTGTAGGATGGTTTCCTTCTACAAATGGATGCAATTCGCCATCTACTGCTAAATACAGATTCCGCAATGCAGCCTCCTGTTCAGGTGTGAAAATACCTTTAATTTTATTCATAATAGTCTTTCTCCCTTTGCCAATAAAATTATTTATTAATATCGCACATATTGTAATCTAAACTAACAATTACTAATACCATTATATATTTTTTATCACCTTCTGTCAATGTTATGTTAATTTCAAAAACATATCTATTTTTTTATTTATCCTAAAAATACTTTTAAAATAACTAAAAGAATTGCTCCTGGTACTCCCAAAATCCCTACAAGTATTGCTGTTATATAATTTAAACCTATATGAAAAGCAAATAAATTTCCTACTATATTTATTAAGTATATTATTAATCCACCTAATATTGAGTTTAAAACTAATTTTAAAACACTTTTTATTGGTAGTATAAATATTCTTCCAAATAAAAATAAAAAACATATACAAGATATATATATAATTAAAGTATTATTATCCAACAAAAATCACCTCGTCCTTTTACATACTATGATATAAATTGGACAAATATTCTTATTTTTAATATTAATTATTTGATTATTAATATAGACGGAGGATATCAAAAGATACCCTCCGCCTCTTATTTCCAATAATTCTAGGAAATGTTGGTATTATTTGCCTCCCGATTTGTTTTTTGAGATTCGACACAGCCTACGTCTTGCCTGCTTTATCGCAGCAGTCTTAGCCCTAAATACAGGCTTAGATTGCACGTAGCTCTTTCTCTCATCCTCCAACATCTTCAGTTCTTCTTCCAAATCCTTCTTGCGTCTGCTGTTGGGAGCTTTAGCTTTGTTCTCCGCCGCCTCCCTTTTCTCTGCAGACCGAAGCTTCATAACAGCTTTTTCATAAGCATTGGCTTTTTCCGCCTTCATTGCTTTTCTCCGCTCTCTCAAGCTGGGTACCTCATATGCTTGGTCTTCCTGTACCTTAAACGGACAGTTTCCCTCACATCCAATGGCATAACACTCACAGGTCATGCAGCTCCGCACAAGATTTTCGTTGTTCCTCATTGTAATACCTCCACAAAGTATTTTTTACTACATCATTTATTATAACATTTAATTTTACATAATGCAACCAACTTGTTTAAAAAGATATCCTATTATGTATTTATTTTTCGATTTACTATATACTTTTTTAAGCAGGTATTATAATTTTATCCAACCTCTATTTGTGAATTATATTCTTCTTTTCTAATTTCTATTTGTTTTACCATATCTATTATTATTCCATTTTTCTTTGCTTTTCTTAATAAATAGTTTAATTTAGATTGATTAGCTTTTATTTGATATAAATAATAATCTATTAACTCTCCTTCTGCAAATTCATAATTTTTATTTGCATTATCTAAATCTATTTTCGTTTTTATTATGCTTTTTATTAATTCTATATTTGATTCCTCTTCTGTTTTCTCTATTAACTTAAGTTCTTTTACATACTCCTCATACATTAGCAATATTCTCCTTTTTACCAAAATATACTATAATATTATATTCTTAATTTTTTGTTTTATTCATCATCTAAAAATAGTATAAATTACTATTCCAAAACTTTGTATAAAAAATAAATTTAAGCTATTAGAGGTAAGTAAATTATTTGTTGCCTCCACTACTCCTAAATCACTATTTTCATTTTTGTGATGTTTTTGAGCTTCAAAAAATGTTATGAGTTCAGGTAAACTGGTTATAAATCCTAACGCTATTCCAATAACAAATTCAGGTATATTAAATTGTAAACATAGATTTTTAAGCGAATCACTAAGTAGATTACCAATTACAAATAGTCCAATTCCTGTCAGTATAAGATAAACCGTATACTTTATTACTTTTTCTTTCTTTTTCCTAATAAATCTTGCCTCTTTTTCTATAATATCTGCTTCTAAACTTTCTTCTTTTTTTAAATATAATTTATGAGTGTTCGAGTTTATATAATAAAATAATAGAAATAATAGAATAAGAATTGGAACCATTTGTATATTTACTTCTATGTTAAATATAAGCATCAAAATTGGAATTACTATTGATATTATAACCATAAATATATCTATTTTTAGGGCTTTATTATTCAGTTTTTTGATATTATTATTTAATTTTATTGCTAATATATATTGTATAAAATTTATTATATTAGAACTTAATATATTATAAATACTTGTTCCAATTAGCCCAGCAAATGCAGAAAAGCTAACACTTAATAATTCTGGCATAGAGGTTGCAATCCCCGCAATATTCCCTACTGTTTTAGCTTTTAAATCTAAACTTTCAGCAAGTCTTCTAAGTACAGTTACTAATATGTATTTTGAAATAGCCACAATTAAAAGCGAATACATTATAAAGTAAAAAATTTCTTTTAATAGTTCCATAGTTTGCCTCCTATCTTTATAAAGTATAAACAATTTTTACTAAATTAATCAGTTATGACACTAAAAATTCCTTTAATTCTATTTCAATTTTCTGTCATATTCCGTCGAATTGTTTATGAATAGCTAGTCTTTCTTTTGGAAATACTTTTACTACCAAAGTATTTTTGTTAAAGGAGGCTTTTAAATTGATACGAAAAGTAGAAATTAGTAATGTAGATACTTCAAAACTTCCAGTACTTTCAAATGAAGAAAAAAACGAATTATTTATAAAAATTAAACAAGGAGATGAAGAAGCAAGGGAGAGATTTATTAATGGTAATTTAAGATTAGTGTTAAGCGTTTTACAGCGTTTTAGTGGTAGATGTGAAAGTATCGATGATTTATTTCAAGTTGGATGTGTAGGTCTTATTAAGTCTATAGATAATTTTGATGTTTCTTTAAATGTTCAATTTTCTACTTATGCTGTACCTATGATTATTGGAGAAATTAGACGTTATCTTCGTGATAATAATCCCATTAGAGTTAGTCGTTCTGTTAGGGACTTAGCATATAAAGCACTTCAAGCAAAAGAAAAATTGACAAAAGAATTTAATAGAGAACCAACTGTTGAACAAATTGCAAAAGAAGTTGGAGTTGATAAAGAAGATATTGTTTTCAGCTTCGAAGCTATCCAGGATCCATTATCTTTGCAAGAACCAATATATAATGATGGTAGTGAAAGTATTTATATTATAGACCAAGTAAGTGATCATAAAGAAAATGATGAACATTGGGTAGATTCAATTACCATTCAACAAGCAATGAAAAAATTAAATGAACGTGAAAAAATGATTATTACAAAACGTTTTTTTGATGGAAGAACCCAAATGGAAGTTGCAGAGGAAATTGGTATTAGTCAAGCACAAGTTTCAAGACTTGAAAAAGATGCAATAGGTAGAATTAAAAAATTATATAAATAAAAGCACTGCCAAATTAGCTGGCAGTTCCCTTTTTAGCATTTCTCTTTCTCCTCAGTGCTGTAAAATAGCTGCTTACGGCTTTGGTATCGTTATTTTTCAAGCTTCTTTCCCTTATTTTTGTAAAAATCTCATCACCCACCTCATTGTTTACCAAGGTGTCTTCCATAATCCTATCACAGACTACTTTAGACACCCTAAACTTTTCTGCACACTCTGCTTTTGATTCCGCAAGGTGTTTTGCAAAATAGGTAGTAATTTCAACTTTTTTATCTTTCGGGAAATCTCTTAAAAAAATAAACCACTTCCGCTGTGAAATTAATTTTATATAATTAATCTCACTGGACACCGTTCCTATCTCTACATTTTGTGCACTCTTCGGCTTGCTGTTTCTGCTCGCTTTTATTCTCATGATCCTAACAGTTTCATCCTCTACTAAATCATACTCTACTTTGCGATATAACAGCTTATAAAAGCAAGCTGATTTGATATTGTACACTTTAAAATAGAGCCTCGAATATTAATATTCACTTTTGCTGTATTCCTCTGCCACTTTTAGCGAATTGATCAAGCTCTGCTTCTGTCATTATATTTTGCAAATCTTTATATGTCCATCCTTTCATAAGGATACCTCCTTATACAAAAGGACTGGTTAATAGTTACATAAATGCACCTACATTATATGTTGTTATTTATGTAAGGTAATATGTATGTACTGTTATTTTTTACTATTCTAATTTATCCTGTTTTGCTCATAATTTCTTTTCTCATTTTTCCGATGATTTTCTTTTCTAACCTTGATATATAACTTTGTGAAATTCCAAGCATATCTGCCACTTCTTTTTGTGTTTTTTCATTACCACTTATAAAACCGAAATCTCAATTCCATAATATTTTTTTCTCTATTATTAAGTTTTTGCATTGATGCTCGTAATAGTTTTTTATCAACTTCATCTTCAATTGCACGAGATGTAACATCACTATCTGTTCCTAAAATATCTGATAATAGTAGTTCATTTCCATCACCATCTTGATTTAATGGTTCATCTATTGAAATTTCTCCTTTTAGTTTATTGCTTCTTCTTAAGTACATTAATATTTCATTTTCTATGCAACGTGATGCATATGTCGCAAGTTTTATATTTTTATCTGTATTAAAAGTATTTATTGCTTTCATTAATCCTATTGTTCCAATAGATATTAAATCCTCAATACCTATTCCTGTATTTTCAAATTTCTTAGCAATATATACAACTAATCTTAAATTTCTTTCTACTAAAGTTTGTCTTGCTTCGTCATCTCCGTTTGCGAGTTTATTTAATGTTTCCTCCTCTTCTTCTGGAGCAAGTGGTGGAGGTAAAGTTTGGCTACCTCCTATATAATATATTGGTAGTTCATAAATATCCTCTATATCCTTATTTATATATTTAACATATATTGTATTAATACTATCCTTTAACATTTGTAAAATATTCATTTTCCTCACACCTTTCTATAATATCCAATCCAATAAGACCCGTATAAGCTCCATTTTTACTTATGTATTTATCATATATACCAATAATAATTTGATTCAATTTCTTTTCACTTTCTTCAAATTTAACTATAACTTCGTCTGCAATAAATCCAAGTAGTAGACCGATTTTGTTTTCCAAGTGAAGAAAATGGTATAACTCTAAATTTTGGCATATATTCTCTTTCCTCTTTAGTTAAGGTAGTTTCTTCTCCACCTCCTAATATTATATTTAAATTATTTATAATTCCTCTTGGTATTATGGCTTCTAACTGACTTTTTTCTACAACAATTACTGGCATACTACTAATTGGATCTTTTAATAAGTTACCTGTATCTATCATTGCTTTTATCTTTATGCTTTTTTCTTTGAAGAATATTTCTAACTCACAAAACATATCATTTTTAGATATTCTTCCCTTTACTAATTTAAATGCAATATTTACTATTACAAATCCTACAATTCCTCCAAGTAAAGCTATTTTAATTGGATATGTTCCTGTTAGATATCCATTTCTCATTAAAATGTCTTGTGGCTTTATAAAATATAATAAGCAAAATGCACATCCTCCAAATGCAAAGGATACTAAATAAAAAAGTAATAACTGTTTTAATAATTTCTTTATATTCTTTGGATTAAATGCAATGTAAACCATTATAATTGATATAAGTATTTTAAATACCATATTAGTATAAATTTCTAATATTGGAGCAAAAGTTAATATTGCATATATTCCACCTAATAAACTTGAAAAAATAATTCTTATCTGACTTATCTTTGCTTTTGCAATAAGACCAGTAGCAAATAATATAATATAGTTCATACATATATTTTCGAGCATTATTACATCTAAATATATTGTCAATATTTTTGCCTCCTTTATTGTTTTTATATTGTACAACTTTTAATTTTAAAATTGTGTCAAATCTTAGTGTAGAAAAAAAGAAATAATCGAGTTCTTTCGATTATTTCTTTTTATTTAATCCATTTCTCTATCTTTTATTTTGATAATGCCCATATTTTGATTAACCCTATCTTAAATCTAAAGTAATTTTTTAATTAACATATGCCTATTTCTAAGATACTTATTAATACTTTTAAATTTTTTTGTTTTTTTTCAAATAACTATTGACAATTCATACTATAACATATTATAATTACTTTTGTTCTAGGAATAAAACCAGTTCAAATAATATGCAGATGTGGCGGAACTGGTAGACGCACAGGACTTAAAATCCTGCGGTTGAATAAACCGTGCCGGTTCGATTCCGGCCATCTGCACCATTAAGTAGAGTTTTTTAGAAAACTCTACTTTTTTATTTTATAAGTCTCTGCATACTTACTTAAATCCATTTGTATTCACTTATATTTTTTATATACAATACAAATATATATCTAAAATTTCTTCTACTGCAAATTTGGTATTAAATTTTATTGTATAAAAAAACAAGTAGTTAAATAGTAGTTAAATCTAAAAAAATAGAGTCAAGTGGACTTTTTATAATCCGCTTGACTCTAAATGTTTGGTAGCGACGGTGGGACTTGAACCTACGACCTGCCGGGTATGAACCGGATGCTCTAGCCAACTGAGCTACGTCGCCATATATTTTCTTGAACGTGTATTATTATATTAGTATATCCTATTTTTGTCAAGATAAAACAGAGAAAATAATTTAAAAAATTATTTTCTCCTTAAAATTATCTTTCTAGATCTTCCTCTTCTATTTCTTGAATATTTGTTTTAATTATAGAATTTTTTATTTCAGGTGCACTATTTCTTTCTTGACTTTTTAATTGCGCTCTTACTTGCTTTAGGGTTGTTCCATGATCTTCAAACATTGATTCTATATTTTTTATACGTTCACTACTATTTACTAATTCTTTAATTCCTGATTTTTTTACTAATTCTTCAGGATCTTCTACTATATCATTATTTACACTAAGTGCTGAAAAGAACATTCCTAATCCTTCCCATACTTTTGCAATTCTTGATTGTTCCATTTTTTGAACTTGACTCATATTTTCTTCCAAGATTTCTCTTAGAATTTTCACCTCTCTTATTTTTAATAAACAAATCTATTATTAGTTTAACATAAAAAAGCGAAAAAATCAAGTGTTTTTCGCTTTTTTCCATTTTATGGTTAAATTTTTTGTTTAAAATGCCTATTTTTTACTAATTCATATAGTCTCTTAACTTTTTACTTCTGCTTGGATGTCTTAGTTTTCTTAAAGCCTTTGCTTCTATTTGTCTTATTCTTTCACGAGTTACTTCAAATTCTCTTCCTACTTCTTCAAGAGTTCTTGCTTTTCCATCTTCTAAACCAAATCTTAGTTTTAAAACTTTTGCTTCTCTTGGTGTTAATGTGTTCATTACTTCTTCTAATTGTTCTTTTAATAATGTATATGCTGCTGAATCATGTGGTGCTGGTGAATCATCATCTTGTATGAAATCTCCTAAGTGGCTATCATCTTCTTCACCTATTGGTGTTTCAAGTGATACTGGATCTTGTGCTATTTTTTGTATTTCCATTACCTTTTCAATAGGCATCTCTAATTCTTCTGCTAATTCTTCTGGTGATGGTTCACGTCCTAATTTTTGTAATAAATGTCTTGATGTACGTATCAATTTGTTAATTGTTTCTACCATATGAACTGGTATTCTTATTGTTCTTGCTTGGTCTGCTATTGCTCTTGTAATAGCTTGACGAATCCACCATGTAGCATAAGTACTAAATTTGAATCCTTTTTTATAATCAAATTTATCAACAGCTTTTATTAATCCCATATTTCCTTCTTGAATAAGATCTAAAAATAGCATTCCTCTTCCAACATATTTTTTGGCAATACTAACAACAAGTCTTAAGTTTGATTCCGCAAGTTTTTGTTTTGCTTCTTCATCACCTTCTAATACTTTTTCAGCTATTTCTAATTCTTCTTCATAACTAAGAAGTGGAATACGTCCTATCTCTCTTAAATACATTCTAACAGGATCATCTGTACTTATTCCTTCAAAGCTTGCTATGTTGTTTAATTCTTCTACTTTAATGTCTTCTACTTCTTCTAAATCTTCTAAATCTGGTTCTTGATCATCAAAATCGTCTTTTATAATATCCATATTTAGCTCTTCAAAAGCATCAAATACTTTTTCAATTTCATCTGTACTTGAAGTATCTAATTCTGTTGCTAATTCCCCATATGTTATTTTCCCTTGCTTTTTAGCTTTTTCAATTATATTTTTTACCTTATCTTCACTAGAACCTTTTTCTTCATCTTCTTCTACTATTTCATTTTCTGTTTCATTATCTATGTTAGTTTCAAATTCTTCTACTTCTTTTTTAGTTTTCTTTGTCTTCTTAATGTCTGTCTCTTTATTTAGTTGTTTTACATCTTCCTTGCTTTCTTCTTTTTTCGGTGCTTTACTTGTTTTGTTTTCTTTAACTGATTTTTTAGAAATTAATTCTTCATTTTCTGCATCCTTTACTTTTTTATTTTTCTTTTCTTCCTCTGCCACTTTTTTACCTCCTATTTCATTTTAGCAATCTTAATTATTATATTACTTAAGTCTTTTTCTAATTGTATTTTTTTATCTTTATCTATATCATCATCTAGCATTTTTAAGATTTTATTTTTTTCATCTTGTAATTTTTCTTTCTCATAAACTTTTAATAAGTCTTCTATTGCTTTTTCATTATTTGTTATTTCATAATCATCTGCCATTAAACTTGTAATATGACCTATTAATTCTTCTTCTGTAAATAAATTTAATATATTATTATTACTATTTCCTTTTTCAAAATGTTCATACAAAATACTTGCAATTTTTTTATTAATGCCTAATTTAAAATCTTCTGGCCTAATTTTTTTACTAATCTGGTTATATGCACTTATTTCTGGATTAATTAAAAGTGAAATAATCATATTTTCTCTTTTTATTAATCCTTCACTTACTTCTTCTTTTAAATTAGCCTTATCTTGCCTTTTTATTCCTAGTGGTCTTTGTAATACCTTTATACCTTGACTTCCTGCATTTGACACTTTATTTGATTCCGCATAAATTGCTTCTTTTGAAATACCATATTCTTTTGAAATTTTATCTATATATATTTCTCTTTCAATACTATTATCTACTTTAGATAAAATCTTTACAATTTCATTTAAGAATTTTATTTTATCACTAGCAGTTTGAATAGTCATATTATTTTTTAATGTTTTTACTTTAAACTCTACTAAAGAAATTGCATTTTCTATACATCTTTCAAAACGTCCACTGCCATATTTTATAACATATTCATCTGGGTCTTTTGCATCACCATCCAGTTGTAAAATTCTAATATCACAACCCAAATTTTGCAAAATCTCCATTCCTCTCATTGTAGCCGATTGTCCTGCTCCATCAGAATCATATCCTATAATAATTTGCGAAGCATATTTTCTAAGTAATCTACCTTGTGCTTCTGTAAGAGCTGTCCCAAGTGATGCTACAACATTTGTTATACCTCTTTGATATAGTGATATTGCATCCATATATCCTTCTACAATAATAATCTTATTACTTCCACTTTTTTTAGCAATATTTAAACCAAATAATTGTCTACCCTTACTATATACTATATTTTCTGGAGAATTAATATATTTAGGCTTAGTATCATCAAGTACTCTTCCCCCAAATGCAATTACTCTATCTTGTACATCTTTTATAGGAAACATTAATCTAGATTTAAATTTATCAAAAAATTGTCCTTTTCCGTGATTTACCAACTAAACTTGATGCTAAAATTTCTTCATCTGTAAAGCCTTGTGATTTTAATGCTTTATATAGCTCATCAAAATTCGTAGAAAATCCTATACTAAAAGTTTTTAAAGTATTATTATCTAATTTTCTTTTCTTAACATATTCTTGAGCAAGTTTTGCATTAGGCTTATACAAATTTTCATGAAAATACTGAGCAGTAAATTTGTTTATTTGATACACTTTATCTTTTAGTCTTAATTTATCTGCATCTTGTCCATTTTCTAATGTTGGTAATGTAATTCCTGCTTTTTCTGCAAGTAATTCTAAACTAGGTTTAAAATCTAAATTTTCTATTTTACTTATGAAATGAATAACATTTCCTCCGCACTCCACAACCAAAACAGTGAAAAATTTGCTTGTCAGGTGACACACAAAAAGAAGGAGATTTCTCTTTATGAAATGGGCATAACCCCATAAAATTTCTACCACTTCTTTTCAATACTACGTATTGTGATATTACATCAACTATATCATTACTATTTCTGATTTCATCAATTAGTTCATCACTATATCGTACCATCTTCCATCCCTTTCTAACATATTATACTATTCGACACATAATTATTAAATCCCCCTTACTTCACATAAAATTTGTGACATATTTGTCTTGTAGCTGTCGTACTATGTCGAATGTAAAATTATTATATCTCTTATAGCAAAACAAAATGTTACTAAATATAAATTTAGTAACATTTCTATTTTTACTTATACATTTTCACTTACTCCTGTATCTTCAAATGGGATAAATTTATTTACAACACTTTGAACAGGTTCTATATTATCTAACTCAAATTCTTTAAAAGAAGCATTTATTTTGTTATCAATTAGTCCTTCAACTTCATCAATAGAAGAATTCTCAGCAAGAACTAATTCACTTACTAAAATTTGCTTTGCATTTGATAGCATCTTCTTTTCTCCTGTAGATAATCCTTTTTCTTTTTGTTTAAATGATAGATTTCTAACAACATCTGCAATTTCATATATGTCTCCACTTTTCATTTTATCCATATTATCACGATATCTTTTATTCCAATTCATAGACATTTCTGTCTTATCTTCTTCTAAAATATTAAATACCTTATCTGCAGATGCTTTATCTATAATTCCTCTTACGCCAATTTCTTCTGCTTTATTGGTTGGCACCATTACTTTAACTTCTCCAGGCATCTTTAATATGTAATATGACTGTTTCTCTCCTAAAATATCTTTTTCCTCTATTGCATCTATTACTCCAGCCCCGTGCATTGGGTAAACTATATGGTCTCCTACATTAAACATATAAGTGCCACTCCTTCCTAAGAAATTCTATCTATAATCAATAAAAAACTGCGATTCTTCTATATGATTAACCCTTCGTTCAAATCGCATTTCATTTTTTCACTATATTTATTATACTACAAAAATTACCAAAAGTCAAAAGCTTTTGGTAATTTTTTCTTACGGATAAACGTATTTTCTTATCTTTCCCGCCTATCTCTAAGGTTTCAAAATTTAAATTTTTTTATTTGTTTGTAGAACCAAATCCACCCATTCTTTCTCCTTCAGCAGCATCATTATCTACCACCAAATATTTCTCGAAAACTGCTTGACCTATTGCCTCACCTTTTTTTATCTCTACGTCTTCTTCTTTGATATTATAAAATGCAAACATAATATGTCCATCATTATCTGGATTTCCGTAATAGTCTTTGTCTATTACTCCAACACTGTTCGCTAGGATTAATCCCTTTTTCTTTGGATTAGAACTTCTGTTGTATAATAATAACACTTCATCTTCTTGCATATATGCTTTTAAACCGGTACTAACAAGTGTTGGGTTCATTCCTTTTTTAAAACTTGGTATTACAACATCTTCTGCTGCTTCAATATCATATCCTGCTGAATATTTTGTTTTACGAATTGGTAAATTTATTTGTTTATCTTCGTAACCTTTTGCTATTTCAAATCCACGTACTTTTTCCATTTAATTTTTTCTTCCTTTCTATATTTACAATTATATTTTGTTTTTATAAATAATATATCTATTACATTTCAATTCTATTATAGACGTAGATTTTTGTCAATTATTTTTTTATATTTACCCCTACAATTCCACCAATCATTCCAGCTAATATTGATAGTATAATCATTATTATAGAGTATACATTTATACCAAATCCCATTTGTGCTATGCTAGAAATTAAATATATCCCTAATATATATACAAGACCTATTATTCCTCCATTTATAATCCCATTTCTTTTAATTTTAATTGTACTAATACTACTTCCTATCAATATGCTAACAACAGTAGCTATTATGATAACAGCTGGTATTACATTTTCTCCTATATTAGTATATGTTAGTATTATTGAAAATAAAAATAGTAAAATCAAAGTAATTAAAATAGAAATAATTATTCCTTTAAATATATTCATAAAATTGTTTCTGCTTTCCAAACCGATTTTCTGCTATACTTTTCATATTTTCCATCCTTTCTTTTTCAAATATGTTGTTCATTCCTTAATTTATTAATATAACTATTAAATTATATTAATAGTTTGCTAATTTATGCAAAAAAATTCAAGATAGATACGTTTATCTATCTTGAATATAAATTTACACTTTTTCTATTTTATTCTGGAAAATGATCTTTTATATATGCATTAATATCTAAAGTATTTCCTTGATATTCCATATAATATGTTTCTACTCCCCCACTTGTAATTGAATATACTTTTGTTAAAGCACAAGGTATAAGAGTCCTTCCTTGGTTATCATATATTCCATAATTTCTTACATTATTATCTTTAACTTTTCCCATTACAATTGCTTTATATGTTGGAACAAGAAGTATGTTCTTCATATTAGCATTTGTATTACTTTGCTTACATCCAATTTCATCAAATTCAATTGGTACAATTAGTTTACCACTAGTATTAAATAATCCCCATTTATTATTTTGACTTACTGGTATCACACTTCCATATAATAAATATTTATTATTTATACTATCATTTGGAAAGTTAGATGTATCTATACCTATTTTTTCATATTCTGAATGTATAACAATATTTCCAGAATTATCTAATACCCCATACTTATTACCATTTTTTACAATATATAGGCCTGTTTGTTTATCTATCATGCTAATATCGTCATAGGCAAGGTTTATTTTTGGATCTCCTTCTTTTGTTAAAATTCCAACCTTATTTAAGCTATTTTTTACATAGAATTCTTTACCAGTTTCATTAAATTCTATATTTCTATATCTAGGGCTTATTACCTCTTCACCATTACTATTTACTACACCATATAAATTATTTTCTTTCTTTACTATAAATAAATTATATAATATAGCTTTTTGGTTTTTAAAGCTTTGACTTGCTCCTTCATATCCATAAGCTTTTAAACTAGTTGCGTATGAATTAACTAAATAAGGCAATGTATATATTTGAATAGTGTTTGCTTGTTCATCATATGAGAAAACAATATTAAATCCTATTTGTATTCCTTCTATTGTAGAATATAGTTTTCCATCTCTACTAATAATTGGTTCTGTTATCAAATAATCTTCATAATCACTATTGGTATTTGGTTCTACTTTTGAAATTTTATTTGAATTCAAAAAAAATGATGCTGTTTCCTCATTGCACTCTACCCAACACTTATTTGTATCTTCTGAATCTACTTTGTATTCTCCATTATGTGCATAATAATTTAAGTATGGTGCTATTCCCTTTATATCTATATATACTTTTTTAGTATCTTCATCTATTAGAATAATTCCGTTCTTTTATAGAAACAGCTTGTCCATTTAAATATGTTCTTAATATACTTTTTTGTAAATATAGAATAGTACAAACAATAGCTATAATTGCTATAAATACTAATACAATTGCTATTAATATGATTCTAGAAATTTTCTTAGTTTTTTCATCTTTATCACTGTATTCTAGTTTTCCACCTCTTATTTGCATATTTACCTCCTATTTTATTCTTTTGTATAACCATATTTTTTATAAAATTCATCTCTAAAGGTCAATAAATTATCATTCTCAATTTCTATTCTAACTCTTTCCATTAAACTAGTCAAGAATCTTAAATTATGAATTGAAAGTAATCGTACTCCTAATATTTCATTTGTTTTTACAAGATGTCTTATATATGCTCTTGTATAGTTTTTACAAGTATAACAATCACATTCAGGATCTAGTGGTCCGCCAGTCTCTTTCATATGTGGCATTTCTTACTACTACTTTACCGTTCCATGTCATTGCTGTACCATTTCTTGCAATTCTCGTAGGTAATACACAGTCACACATATCTATTCCAGCAGCTGCTGCTTCTATTAAATAATCTGGAGTACCTACTCCCATTAAATATCTTGGCTTATCTTTTGGCATTAAAGGTGCCGTATATTTTAAAATATCTAGAAATTCCTCTTTTGGTTCTCCTACACTAATACCTCCAATTGCATATCCTGGAAAATCCATTTTTATTAAATCTTCTGCACTTTGTTTTCTTAAATCTTTGTAAAATCCACCTTGAATAATTCCAAATAAACCTTGTGAAGCTGTATTTTTATGTGCTTCTTTACAACGTGCAGCCCACCTAGTAGTTCTTTCCATAGAATTTTTAGTGTACTCATATGTTGATGGGTATGGACAACACTCGTCAAACGCCATCATAATATCTGAACCTAAATCATTTTCTATTTCCATAACTTTTTCTGGTGATAAGAAATGTTCACTTCCATCTAAATGTGATTTAAATCTAACACCTTCTTCAGTAATTTTTCTTAAAGGTCCTAAGCTAAATACTTGAAATCCTCCACTATCTGTTAAAATTGACCTATCCCAGTTCATAAACTTATGAAGTCCTCCCGCTTCTTTTATAAGCTTATTTCCTGGTCTTAAATATAAGTGATATGTATTAGACAAAATAATTTGTGCTTTTACTTCTTCTTTTAATTCTTCAGGTGTCATACTTTTAACTGTTGCTTGTGTTCCAACTGGCATAAATATTGGAGTTTGTATATCACCATGTGGTGTATGGATAACTCCTCTTCTTGCTCCTGATTGTTTACATTCATGTAATAGTTCATACGTAATTGCTTGTTTCATTTTTTCTATTTCCTCCATTATTCATTATACTAGATAAACCGTTTTAAAATCAATGCTTTTACTAAATTTATTGTTATTTGTTATTCACTTATAAAAATTAAGAAGCAGATATAAATTCTGCATCTTAATTTTTTATTTGTTATTCATTAGATTTTCAATTTTCTCTTTTTCTAGTTCTGTTATTTCCTGTATTTCTTCTATTCCCATTCCTTTTTTTAATAATTTTTTTGCGATTTCTATCTTACCTTCTATCTTACCTTCTATTTTCCCTTCTATTTTTCCTTCTATTTTTCCCTCTGCTCTTCCCTCTGCTAATCCTTTCTCTCTTCCCTTTCTCATTGTATCAGCATAATCCATTTCCCATTTTTCTCTTAATTCTGCTAATCTTCTTACTTCTTCATCTCCTGTTAAATAATTCATTTCTACTCTTGCCCTTTCTAGTGTTTTGTTTTTTCTTTCTATCATTTCAATTACCCCCTTATCATAATCATCTATAAATGCTAACCATTGATTTAATTTTTCATTCATATCTGGATGTGCTTTTCTAAATTTTGGTAATTCTATAAAATACCATTTCATTCCCTTAATTATTTCAAATTCTCTATGGTTATCTAATACTGTTACTGTTTCTGACACATATTCATCAAATCCCAACATTTGGTAATCAAGTATATTTATCATTATTACTTGTTGTATATCTTTATAATCTGTTCCTCTTTTTACCTCTCTTGATATTGTTTTAGCTCCATAAAATAATGTCCTATTTTCCATATTGTTTTCATTTTTTATTTGTAGTTCTATATTTATTATTATTCCATTATTTAGCTGTGCTTGTAAATCTAGTCTTCCTCCTTTTTCGTCTCGAGCTAATTTTTCTAAATTTACTTGTTCTCTTATCTCTATTTTAGTTATTTCAATTTTTAATAATGCTTGTAGAAAATCAATTAAAAATTCTTCATTACCTTTTCTACTAAAAAATGTATTAAATATTACATCATTTTTCAAGTTGTATATTTTAGGGGTTGTATTTAGTTTCATTTGTTCTCCTTTCTTATTATACTAAATATTATTTCTATTTTCAATACTATTTGGCAAATATTGATATTTTACAATGCTATTTTGATATAATACTCCCCTCCTTTTTTAGTTGTTTTCATTTACTAGTTGTTATTTGGAAACGACTTAGATTTAAATGATTTTGATTTTTCTGAATTTAATTTTAAATTTTTTACTTTGTATAACCTTAAGTTGATAAAAAAATATAAATATGCAATTTCAAAATAACATTGCATATTTATATTTAATCACATATCATTATATTTTTCAACATTTTTTCATCGACAAATTTCGACTATGTATAAGAATTTACTACTATCCAACAAATTCAATTTAAATAGCTACACTTAAAAAACTATTTCTAGCACTCCATCGCCATTATTATCTACTAATTGAATATTAGCATTTATACAAACTACTGGACGAATACCATAATTGTTAGCATGGTTTACCCACAGTGTTCCCCCTTGCAGTAACCAAACCAAACCTTTTGTAGTATTTGCCGAACCCGACGGAGATCCAACCCAACAAGAAGGCGGTGTAGCTCCATAACTATACGAAATACTTCCAACCTTAAGCACTAATTTACCAAGATGAATCACACCTGTAGCATCCGCTTTCACTCCAGCCGTCGAAAGGCAATCCCTATCCAAAAATTTATTTATATCAGGTAAAGTAATTAATCTAACTTTTGTATTGTCTTGATACAAATTAAACAATTTGCCACCAGTTACTTCTCCGTGTATTTGAAACATCATATTGTATTCCTTTTGTTGTTACAGACCTTATATTCCCTAAATTATGACCTCTAGATGTATTCGAATATGCAAATTTAATATCTTCAAAATTATGATAAAGTCCTGCCGCAAAACTCCATCCAGTATTCAATCCAAATCTAACCTCCGACGCATAAGCATCATCAATATTTAAGAAATTTCTAAAACTCCAAATACTCTTTACACTTATATCGTCCGAAGCCTCGCCAAGAACCTTCACATGCCAATCATCATTATCCTTCTCATTATTCTGCCAATGTAGTGCAGCTGGAATTCCTGTACTAATTAATTTAACATTAGAGAATGTTCCATCATTATTTTCTTTATAATCTAATAGTCTCCATCCATTTAATGCAGAATAATTATAATCTTTAAAATAATCAATATAAGCTACATCATATTCTATAAAAGCTCCTTTGCTTATGTTTAATGGTGCTTTTACTACTACTCTACAAATTTTCGTATACTCTCCACAAGTTACTGTAATTGTTGTCTCACCTTTTGATACTGCAGTTACTGTTATATTATTTCCTGTCTCTGTATTTATTGTAGCAACACTATCTTCATTATTCTTCCAATGAATTTCTCCTTCTATTCCACATAAGTTTGCTGTTAATTCTTCAATAACTATTTTTCCTTCTTGTAGTTCTAACTCTAAATAGTTTTTACTTATACTAATTCCTTTCGCTGAAGTTACTGTTCCATCTTCCGCAACTTTATATATTTTTCCATTTTCTAGTGTTATATTAACTGTTCCATCTTCATTTTGTGTTACTTTGTCTTCTCCGTATTTTTCTTTCATAAATTCTACAAATGATTTTTCTATATTTTGATTTTTAGCTATCATCCATTCTGTTATAACTGGTAATATTAATTCTTTGTCTTGCTCTTCTGAATATTCTTCTCCTGCTTTTTTTGCAGTATTAAATAACCCCTTATCTCCTATTAATACATTGATTGTTACTCCTGCCAAAATTAATAAAATTATTATTGTTATAATTAATGTTATTAGTGTTATTCCTTTGTTTTGTATTTCCATTTTTCTTTTGTTCCTTTCCATTTTTTCTTTATTATACATAATAAATTATGTGGTGTCAATACACAATTTATTATGTATGAAGTTTTTACTTTGTCTTTATTTTGATATTATTTATCTGTTAAAAAATTAGGTGGTGATTTTATGAAATTTCAAAGATTAAAAGATTTGCGTGAAGATAACGATAAATTACAAAAAGATATTGCAAATGTACTAGGAATTTCACAACAATACTATTCAGAATATGAACAAGGAAATAGAACAATTCCAACTGAACACTTAATGAAGCTTGCCATCTATTATCATACTAGTATGGATTATTTAGCAGGACTCACAAATGAAATAAAACCCTATGAAAGAAAAAAGTAACAAATATAAATTAATATATCTGTTACTTTTTTCTTATTTTTACTTAATAAACATTGCATCTCCAAAGCTAAAAAACCTATATTTATTCTTTACCGCTTCTTCGTATGCTCTCATTATATAATCACGTTCTGCAAACGCCGACACAAGCATTATTAGAGTTGATTCTGGTAAGTGAAAATTTGTTATTAATCCATCTATACACTTAAATTTGTATCCTGGATAAATAAATATTTTAGTATCTCCTTCTTGCTCTTTTACAAATCCACTTTCATCAGATATAGATTCTAACACTCTACATGATGTAGTTCCTATTGCGATAACTCTTCTTCCTTCTTTTTTAGCTTTATTTATTTTTTCTGCATCTTCTTCTTTTATATAATAATGTTCACTATGCATATCGTGTTCTTCTATTTTTTCTACTTTTACTGGCCTAAAGGTTCCTATTCCTACATGTAAAGTTACATTTGCTATTTCTATTCCTTTTTTTGCAACCTCTTCTAACAATTCTTCTGTAAAGTGAAGTCCAGCTGTTGGAGCAGCTGCTGAACCTTCATATTTTGCATATACTGTTTGATATCTTTCTTTTTCTTTTAATTCTTCGTGAATATATGGAGGAAGTGGCATTAGTCCAATTTTATCTAATATTTCATTAAATATTCCTTGATAAGAAAACTTTACTTTTCTTGTTCCACCTGGCATAACATCTAGTACTTCAGCTTCTAGTAGTCCATTTCCAAAAATAACTTTTGTACCAATATGTAATTTGTTTCCTGGTCTTACAATAGATTCCCATATATCTCCATCTATTCTATTTAGTAATAGAAACTCTACATTTGCTCCTGTATCTTTTTTTCCATATATCCTTGCAGGAATTACTTTTGTATTGTTTCTAACTAATACATCTCCTGGTTTTAAATATTCTATTATATCTTTAAATAATTTATGCTCTATTGTGTTTTCACTTCTATCTAATACCATAAGTCTTGATGTATCTCTTTTTTTTAGTGGTGTTTGTGCTATTAATTCTTCTGGTAAATTATAATTAAACTCTGAAACTTGCATTATATCTTATTCTCCTCTTTCATTATTAATAAATTATTTATATTACTTAGTGCTTTTGTAATTATCATTTTTATTTCTTCAATTACATTTTGTGGTTCATCAAATTCCTTTAAAGTATATGTAAATTTAAAGTTTTCTTCATTATTAGGTTTCAAGCTATATATTTCTTTATTTAGTCCAATTTTTCCATTATCCGTTTTTATTTCACTATTCATATAATCTTTATACCATTTTTTAAGACCTATTAAACGTTCATTCTTATAACTATACTTTTCATAATCATGTAGGTTTGGACGATCATATCCATATTCCTTTGATATTCTTTCCAGAGAATGTAAAAATTCGTGAATAAATACTTCTTCTGGAAAAGTATTTATTCTTGCATCATATTTATATGTATAATTATTATTACTATTAGGTAGTCTTATATTGGAAAAACCTATGCCTAAATAATCCATTCCTCCAAGTCCAATCCAGTCATATACAGGTATATCATTTGGATGTGCATTATCACCTAATTTAATACATACAAAAATATGATCATAATTTTTTTGTTGTAAATATTTATCTATCAATTGTTTTACATCTTTTGCTTCTGCGTGATACCCATTTTCTTCATCATAGGATAATGATGTAATTGGTTCCTTTATAGTTATAAAATCATATGTTACAGACATTTTTCCAAATGATAATTCTTCACAAGATGTTTTAAATCTACTCATATTTTGCCTCATTAAAGATATCTCTTCATCACTCATAGTAAGACTAATTGTTTTATTATCGATGTCAACCTTTGTATTTGTAATTACAAAACATGCAACTTTCCAATCAGTATCAGTGTTTCCGTGCTCCAGATTCTATTTTAAAATCAGAAAACCATACTGTTCCTGTACAATTATCTTCATATCCTCCAAGTCTAAATCCTAGTTTTACACTTGTTCTATTCTTAGAATTAAAAATAAATTCTAAGCTTTGCCAGTCGCTTGTCCCAATAATACTTTTGGATTTTTCAACTGTATCTGCAATACTTATATGTGCTCCGGCATCCGATATTTGTTTTATAGTTTTTACATCTTCTGTTTTTACCATGCAAGTCATTTTATATGGAGTATTAGGTATAACTTTTATTTCTTTGTAGAACATTGCATCATTTTCTTCTTTTGAAAAAATTTTATAGCTATTTTTATCTCCATATTTTATCTTACTATCTCTTACAAATTGTGATGTATATGGCTTATATTCCATTCTTATAAAATCATTAAAATTATTTATTTTATACCCATTATATAACTTATATGATACCCAAATTAGACATATAAGAATTATTAAATAGATAATTTTACCTATATATGATTTCTTACTTTTATCTTTTTTCATATTCTCTCCTAGTATAAAAAATCCAGTATTATTATACTAGATTTTTTTAGTATTCACAATAGTATTTTAATTTTCCTTTATATTTTCAATTATCTCTCTACAACTTTTCCAGTCACTTATTTTTATAGTATCATATTCTTTTTGCAATCTTTTTAATATATCTAAGGTATTGTCCTTAGAATCTAAGTCTGCTACAATAATATTTTTTATGTACTCCTCTTTTCCATATAAAAGCCTAAATAAAATACTTCTCATAAATCCTTCTATTTGTTTTTCTTGATTTTTAACAGCAATAACAACATATATTCCATCACTTTTTAAGTTTGTATATGAACATATATATATTATAGTTTTAATAATTTCAAATAATCCGTATAGTGCTAAAGTCCAAATAGTAGCATTTAATATAAAATCCCACATATATAATGCCTCCTTGTAAGTATAATATGAATGTTAATATGATTTGTTAATATTTAGACTCATTTTTCCTTGTTATTTTCTAAAAAATGTGTTATTATTATTACTACTTAATTTAAGGAGAATGTAAAATGTTAGATGTTTTAATTGATACTTTAATCGATCGGAATTAAATTATTACCTTTTTTATTTATTGCATATTTAATAATGGAATATATAGAACATAAAACTAGTGATAAAACTAAACATATAATTAAAAATTCAGGAAAATTTGGACCGTTACTAGGAGGTATTTTAGGAGCATTTCCTCAATGTGGATTTTCAGCAATAGCTGCAAATCTATATGCTGGAAGAATTATTACGCTCCGGAACCTTAATCTCAATATTTTTATCTACCTCTGATGAAATGTTACCAATTCTAATTTCAGAAGCAGCACCAATTGATGTAATTTTAAAAATATTAGGAATAAAACTTATTATAGGAATAATAGCAGGATTTATAATAGATTTAGTTATAAATTTAACAACAAAAAACATACCAAAAGAAAAAATAGGTGAAATATGTGAACATGAACACTGTCACTGTGAAGAAGGAAGTATATTAAAATCCTCTTTAAAACATACTTTAAGTATATTTATCTATATATTCCTTGTTTCACTAATATTAAATACCATAATTCATTTTATTGGTGAGGACAACCTATCAAATTTAATACTTAATAAACCAATTTTAGGTCCAGTTATTGCAGGAATAATTGGATTAATACCAAATTGTGCCTCTTCTGTAATTTTAACACAGTTATATTTATCAAATGTTATATCTGTTGCAACAATGATTTCTGGATTATTAGTAGGTGCAGGCGTTGGAATTCTTATTCTATTTAGAGTAAATAAAGATATAAAAGAAAATTCTAAAATTATACTTTTACTTTATGCAATTGGCGTAATTGCAGGAATTACCTTACAACTATGTGGTTTACAAATATAGTTTGAATGTGTTATAATAATTTATGTAACTAGCTTATCAAGGCTAAACTTTTCTTTTATCCAAAAGGAGACTACTATGAAAAACATGAAAAAAGAAAAGGTTCTTGCTTGGATATTAATAATATCCTTTATTGTTGCTTTTGTAGGTCTAATCATATTCTCAGTATCCTGCTTTGTCGGCCTAACAATTGCTAATATCGGAGCAATTGTTTCGATAGTGGCAGCCTCAGTTTTTGGATATGTTGTGGGATATATGGACGGCTCTGACAAAAGTAAAGAGAAAAAGCGGTAACCCCGCTTTTTTTCTTATTTATATTTCTAATATTTTTTTAACTCTATTTACATCTTCATCAGTTGCATTTGGAATGTCTTCTAATTCATACTTATATCCCATTTGTTCCCATTTGAATTTTCCCATATCGTGATATTTTAATATTTCTATTTTTTCTATACTTGATAAAGATTTTATAAATTCTTTTAATTTTAATAGATCCTCTTTTTTATCTGTCACATCAGGAATTAATACTTGCCTAATCCACATTGGTTTATTAATACTATTTAAATATTTTGCAAATTCTAGTTCTTTTTCATTTGAAAACCCTACTAGTTCTTTACATTTCTCTCTATTTATATGTTTTATATCTAATAAAAATAAGTCTGTAAGTGATATTAATTCTTTTACTTTATCTGTTATATCAACCATTCCTGAAGTATCAATAGCTGTATGTATTCCTAGATTTTTTAATTCCTTAAATAACGGAATCAAAAAATCTACTTGTAATAGGGGCTCTCCACCAGATATTGTTACTCCACCATTTGATGCTTTAAAATATGTTATATATTTTTCAATTTTATTTACAAGTTCTTTCAACTCAATAGCTG
Source organism: uncultured Clostridia bacterium (assembly GCA_948896235.1). GTDB lineage: Bacteria > Bacillota > Clostridia > TANB77 > CAG-508 > RGIG8482. The sequence goes on along the minus strand of CAQUUC010000005.1, from coordinate 7,105 downwards.
CTCCTGCATTTATATCCCAAGTATCTCTATTGTGGCAATATTTACATCTTAAATGACATCCTTGCATAAATACAACAAATCTTATTCCAGGTCCATCTACTGTTCCAAATGTTTCAAAAGAATGGATTCGTGCCATAGTAGTTTTATCAAACTTTTCCATTTATTTCTCCCTATATTTATTCTAATTTATTTATAGGGACAGTTCTTAAACTCTGCCCCTACATTTATATTTTAAACTTTAAATCTTCTCATGTATTGTTCTATGAATTACATCTAATTGTTGTTCACGTGTTAATTTTGTAAAGTTAACAGCATATCCAGATACACGTATTGTTAATTGAGGATATTTTTCAGGATGTTCCATTGCATCTTCAAGCAATGCTCTATCAAATACATTTACATTTATATGATGTCCTTCTTGCATAAAGAATCCATCTAACATATTTACTAAATTTGATACTTTAGTTTCTTCATCTTTTCCAAGAGTTCCTGGTGTAATTGAAAATGTATATGATATACCATCTTCTGAATATTCATATGGTAATTTTGCAATAGAATTCATAACTGCAAGTGCTCCATTTGTATCTCTTCCATGTATTGGGTTCGCACCTGGTCCAAATGGCTCTCCTGCTCTACGGCCATCTGGTGTATTTCCTGTTGCTTTTCCATAAACAACATTTGATGTTATTGTCAAAATAGACATTGTTGTTTTTGAATTTCTATAAGTATTATATTTCTTTAGCTTTTTCATAAATGTTTTTACAATTTCTACAGCAAGACCATCTACTCTATCATCATCATTACCAAATTTAGGATAGTCTCCTTCTATTTTGTAATCTACTGCTAAACCTGTTTCATCACGAATGACTTTTACTTTAGCATATTTCATAGCAGATAAAGAATCTGCAACTACTGATAATCCTGCAATTCCACACGCCATTGTTCTTAATATTTCTTTATCGTGTAATGCCATTTCAATTGCTTCATATGAATATTTATCGTGCATATAATGGATTGCATTTAATGCTTTTATATAAATTTTTGCTACATAATCCATCATATTATCAAATTTTTCCATTACTTCATTATAATCTAAATATTCACTTTTAATAGGTTCAAATTTTGGTGTTACTTGTTTTCCACTGTTTTCGTCTCTACCACCATTAATAGCATAAAGAAGAGTTTTTGCAAGGTTAGCTCTTGCTCCAAAGAATTGCATTTGTTTTCCAATTCTCATTGCTGAAACACAACAAGCAATTCCATAATCGTCTCCCCAAAATCTTCTCATTAAGTCATCATTTTCATATTGTATTGAGGAGGTTTTAATAGATAGTTCTGCACAAAAGTCTTTAAATCCTTTAGGTAGTCTTGTAGACCATAAAACTGTCATATTTGGTTCTGGTGCAGGTCCTAAGTTTACAAGTGTATACATCATTCTAAATGTATTTTTTGTAACTAAGGTTCTTCCATCAATTCCCATACCACCTAATGATTCTGTTACCCAAACAGGATCTCCACTAAATAGTTCATTATATTCTGGTGTCCTTAAAAATCTTACAAGTCTTAATTTCATAACAAAATGATCCATTAATTCTTGTGCTTGTTCTTCTGTTAATATACCATTTTTTAAATCTCTTTCTATATAAATATCTAAGAAAGTAGATGTTCTACCAAGGCTCATTGCTGCTCCATTTTGGTCTTTTACTGCTGCAAGATATGCGAAATATGTCCATTGTATTGCTTCTTTTGCAGTATTTGCAGGCATTGAAATATCGTAACCATATTTATTCGCCATTACTTTTAACTCTTCTAATGCAAGAATTTGATCGTGTATTTCTTCTCTATCACGTATTACTTCTTCTGATAAGTAATCAACATTTAAGTTATCTAATTCTTCTTGTTTTTCTTTAATAAGTGCATCTACTCCATATAATGCAACTCTTCTGTAATCTCCTATAATTCTTCCACGTCCATATCCATCTGGAAGTCCTGTAATTAAATGTGAACTTCTAGCGGCACGAATATCTTTGGTGTATACACTAAAGACCCCATCATTATGTGTTCTTCTTATACTGTTAAATATTTTATCCACATCTGGATCTACTGTCCTTCCATAAGCTTCACAAGATTTTTCTACAATTTTAATTCCGCCAAATGGCATAATTGCTCTTTTTAATGGAGCATCTGTTTGAAGTCCAACTATTTCTTCTAAATCTTTATTTATATATCCTGCTTCATGTGCTGATATCCCTGAAATAGTTTTAGTATCTATATCTAATACTCCACCATTCTCTTTTTCTTTTTTGTATAATTCTAATACTGTTTCCCATAATTTTTTTGTATTTTCACTTGGTCCTTTTAAGAATTCTTGTGCTCCTTCATATGGTGTATAATTAGCTTGAATGAAATCCCTAACGTCTATTTCTTCTTTCCATTTTCCTTTTTTAAAACCTTCCCATTCTTTAAATTCCATAAAAACCTCCTAAAATTTATCATTACCTATAATTCATAATAACATAAGAAAATTCTTTTAGCAATACAATATTTCTTTTATTTTATCTAAATTTTGTATTACTGAGTCATAACCATATTTGTAGCAACTATCTAGCTTTTTTGTATCTAATAATCCAACTTTGTCTGTGTATACATTTAATACAAGATCACTCATTTCAAGGCTTTCTTCTGATATTTTACTTCCCATTATATCTATTGTCTTCATTACAATATCCATTATATTACTATCTTTGGTAATAGGATCTGCATCAAATTTTACAGCTATTACTTTATCTGCTCCTTGTTTTTTTACTTCGTGTACTGGAACATTATCAAGTGCACCACCATCCATAAATGCATGTTCCCTAAATTCACAAGGTGTAAAAACTGCTGGAAAACTGCTACTTGCTCTTACTGCTTTTCCTACTGTTATATCTGTAATATATTGTTCTTTATTTTCTTCGTTTTCAGGAATTCTATTTGTTATTACATATTCTTTAGAGTTTGTAATATCTACTGTTGGAATAACAATTGGCATTGTTATTTGGCTAACTTTTCTAATTCCTTTTTTATAAGCTATTTTATTATATATTGTTTCAATATTTTTTCCTGATTTTAATCCCTTAAAAGCACTTTTTTTATTTATCATAAAATTACCAATTCCAGATATAATTGGTCCTGAATTTATTTGTACTAATTCCTCTGAATATCTCTTAAATAATATGTATATATAATATGGTGAATATCCCATAGCATACAAACTTGCAACCAAGCTTCCTGCACTAGTTCCTCCTATTATATCGACTTTAATGTTATTATCTTCTAATGCTTTTAATACTCCAGCATGAGCTATTCCTCTAATTCCTCCACCAGATAATGCAATTCCTAATTTCATTTTATCACCTACTTTTATTATGATAATAGTATTTCCTATTTATTATATGTTTAAACAAAATTTAGTGACAAAAAAAGCACCAGTTACATACTGATGCTTTTCTATATTTTTTCATAATGAGACCAAAAACTAATTATTTTAATAGTGTTTTGTTCTTCAAATACTTGGTAAACTAATCTATGTTGTATATTAATCCTTCTTGAATATGCTCCCTGTAAATCTCCTACTAATTTTTCATATGGTGGTGGATTTTGGAATGGATTTTCTCTTATTAAATTAATTAAACTTTTTATTTTACCATCAATTCCTATTGATTTCGCTTTTGGTATATCTTTTATTGCTTTCTTCCTATATACTATTTCGTACAATTACCATTCCACCTCATTTTCGCTTATAGCATCTTCTAATGGCTCTTTTAATCCCTCAATAATATCTTCTTTTAATCCTGGTATAGATGAAATATACAATGTTTCCATTAAATTATTATAATCCTCCTCTGATAAAACAATAGCATTTCCATTTTTTGTTGAAATGTTTATTGGTTCATTAAATTTTATTGTTTGCTCCAATAACTCATATATATCTCTTCTAAAATTTGTAATATTTATGTTTGTCATAAAACTTCCCCCTATATAAATATAGCATACGTTTTTACGTACGTCAAGTGTTTTTTTAACATTCTTTACTATTTTACGATTTTATGCTATAATATATACATAATTTAATATACGAGGTGCTTTATGGTTAAGTATGATGGTAGTTTAATGGTGATTCCAACTTCTTTACGGAAGATAATTTCTGATTTATTAAATGAAGAAAATTACTCTGGAGAAAAAATTGAGTTTGAACCTCCTACTAGGAAGTACCCTAAAAAATACATGAAATATGTAAAGTACAATAAGCACTAAAGCAGATCCCCCAATGATACTTGGGGGATCTGCCTTTTATATTTAATTAATTTTCAGCGTATGGTAACATAGCAATATGTCTACATCTTTTTACAGCAAGTGTAATATCTCTTTGATGTTTTGCACATGCTCCTGTTGCTCTTCTTGGTAATATTTTACCTTTTTCATTAATGAATTTTTTTAATTGGTCTGGATTTTTGTAATCTAAAACGAATTCTTTGTCACTACATAGTGTACAAACTTTCTTTCTCATTTTTCTAAATTTTGGATTAAAATCTTCATCACCATTATTATTCATTCTATTATTTCTTCTATTATTTTGTTTTTTATCAGCCATTTTATAAATTCCCCCCTAACTAATATCTTAGAATGGTAGGTCATCATTTGAAGAAATTTCAAATTCTGGACTAGATGAAGCTACACTTCCAAATGTGTTTTCAAAACTTCCTGAAGAAGTATCTCCATCACGTTTACTATCTGCAAAATATGCTTCTTCTGCAACAACTTCTGTTACATAGTGTTTTTGTCCTTGTTCATCATCCCATGTTCTTGTTTGAATTCTTCCAATAATTCCTACTTGTTGACCTTTTTTAAAGTATTTACTACAAAATTCTCCTGTTTTACTCCAAGCAACTATGTTTATAAAGTCTGCTTGTCTTTCTTCACCTTGTTTTGTAAACCTTCTATTTACTGCAAGTGAAAAACTTGCAACTAATGTATTTGTATTTTGAGTATATCTTACTTCTGGATCTTTTGTTAATCTTCCCATTAAAATTACTTTGTTCATATTTTTTTACCCTTACCTTTCCAAGGTTTCCTATAAAAATAGATTTACTATTTTTTTAATTTTGTAAATAAATTTTTTTCTAATTAATCTTCTTTTCTTACTACTATGAATTTTATTACTTCATCTGTAATTCTGTAATTTCTTTCTAATTCTGCAATAAGAGTTGGTTTAGCTTCGAAATTGAATACTACATAGTATCCTTCTTTATTTTTCTTTACTTCATAAGCTAATTTTCTTTTTCCAAGTTCATCAACAGATTCAACTTTTCCTTCAGTATTAATCAAGTCAGAGAATTTTTTTATAAGGTTTTTAATTCCTTCTTCTTCTAAACTTGGATTAATAATGATAACACTTTCGTATTTATTCATTATATTCACCTCCTTATGGATAAATAACCCATACTTCCCTTAGTATGAGTAAGGAAAAAAGCAAAGCTTTTTTTCTAGACTTTGCTATTTTACCATATATCACCAATTTTTGCAAGTGTTTTTAAAAAATCACTTGCAATTTTATTTTTTATATGTTAGAATATTATGCGTTAAGTTTAGTTTTACATTTAAGGAGGTGCAATATAAATGCCAAATATTAAATCAGCTATAAAAAGAGTAAGTGTTATTGAAAAGAAAACCTTAAGAAATAATATGATAAAATCTGGTTACAGAACTGCTGTTAGAAAATTCGAAGAAGCTATTGAAGCAGGTGATGTAAAAAATGCTGAAACTTTATTTGTAGAAGCTACTAAAAAAATAGATATGGCTTGTACAAAAGGAGTTATAGTTAAAAATACAGCTGCTAGAAAAAAATCTAGATTAGCTAAAAAATTAAATGCTGTAAAAGTATAGATAAAAAATTATGCATAGTTTTTTATTTGGAAGATTACTTAGGGTAATCTTCTTTTTTATCCATAAATTACCTTTGATTTTACTTTCTTAAAATGTTATCATTATTTATAGATATATATGAAAAGAGGTATACTTATGATGAAATTAATAATAGATAAATTTAATTCTATGGAAGAAAAGACAAAAAGAATATTAAAATATGGTATTTATTTTTCTGGTTTTGTATGTACAATTTCTGTATTTATTCTACTTACATATCATTTAAATCCTTCTCCAGATTTATATTACATAGGACTTGAAGTTTTTAAATTAGGGTTGTTCTTTATAGTAGAATTCATAATTTGTGCATTTGCAATTGATACAATCAAAAAGCAAGTTTGTTAAACTTTATACAAACACCACTAGGATTATACTAGTGGTGTTTGTATTTACATTCTATTTATTTCTTCTATAAACATAGTATTTAACATTTGTGGATTTGCTTTTCCTTTTGTTTGTTTCATTGCTTGACCAACTAAAAAGCCAATTGCTCTATCTTTTCCACCTTTATAATCTTGTACAGACTGAGGATTATCAGCAAGTATTTTTAGCACTACTTCTTTTATTTCTCCTTCATCTGAAATTTGAATCCATCCTTTTTCTTCTATAATTTTAGATGGTTCTTCCCCATTCTCAAACATTTCTTCTAATACTTTTTTGGCAATAGCACTACTTATTGTTCCTTTTTCAATTAATATTATTAGCTCTGCTAAATTATCAGATGTAAATGGTATTTCAGTTGGTTCCATTTCTTTTTCATTTAATATTCTTGAAATATCTCCTAAAATCCAGTTACAAGATGCTTTTGCATTATTTGTTTTACTTACAGTTTCTTCAAATAGATTTGATAGATATTTTGAAACTGTAATTAGCTTTGCATCACGTTCTGTTAGTTTATATTCTTCTAGATATCTCTTTCTTCTACTTTCTGGTAATTCTGGTAATGATTTTTTTATTCCTTCAATATATTCTTCTGATAGACGTATTAATCCTAAATCTGGATCTGGAAAATATCTATAGTCTTGAGCATCTTCTTTATCTCTCATAGAAAATGTTTTTCCTGATACATCATCCCATCTTAATGTTTCTTGTTCTACTTTTCCTCCAGCTTCTATAACTTCAATTTGTCTATCTATTTCAT